>VGPF01000021.1 GCA_016875535.1 Chloroflexota bacterium | reverse complement strand
AGATATCTTCGAGACCCATGCCACACCTCGGAATCTCGACATAACGCCTAGTCATTGTATGACGGCAAGGCGTTCCTGAGGTGTGAGGGGCGTAAGAGTTAGGCGGGTTTGGCGGGAGTCTCCAGCAGGCGTTTCAGAGCTTCAAAGCGCCGCCACTCATCGCCGCGCATCTTTGGCGTAAGGAACCAGCCGAAGGGACGGACGATGGCGCTGAGCTTGACGGTGACGGCGGTGGTCATGCGGGTGCCGCCTTCGACGCCTTGGAAGGTGTAACGGCCTGCGAAGGACTTGATGCCGGGGCCGGCGCCCTTCATCGCGATGACGCTGTCCTGCGCCCATTCGGTGATTTCAAGCTGGTAGCGCCCTTTAACCTTTGGCCCGGCACGCAGGACTTCCTGGAGCTTTGAGCCGACGCCTACAGGGCCGGGGGAGAGGACCTTCATCTCCTTGACCTCCGGCATCCACTTGGATGCCATGGAGAAATCGGCGACGAAGGCGAAGACCTCGCTGACCGGGCGGTTGATAATGGCGGAGATTTCGTAGGAGGGCATGGCACAGCCTATTGAGGCGTGCAATAAGAATAGCGGCTGGGCGAGCGCCAGTCACTAGATACAGGCTTCTCTAGAAAAGGACGGGTTACTTTTTCGCAGTGCCTTCAATGCAGCCCTTAAGGCGCTGGTGGTTCTTCTTGAGCGACATGCCGATCATCGGGCCGATGAAGAGGGCTGTGCATTTGGCAAAGCCCCTCCACTGAAAGTCAATCACGTAATCGGCCTTGGCGCCGCCTGTAGTGGAGGAGAGATTGTAGTGCACCGTCACCGTGACGGTCTTTCCGGTGGCGACGAAGCCCATCTCCCTATCTGTGACCCACTTGGTCACTTCTGTGGGAAAGGTCTCTTTCATGCCGGGGCCGGTCTTTCGGGTCTCTTCGAACTTTGAGCCGAGGGCAAGAGGGCCGGGTGTGACGCGCTTTATGCCGACGACGTCCGGCATCCACTGAGGCGCATTTTCCGGGACGGCCATGTAGCTGAAGACTTCTGAGACGGGCTTGTTAACGACGATGCTGCCGCTATATTTAGCCAACGACCACCTCCAAAAGAAACTTGCTCCCCGTTCGAGAGTATGGCAGGGAGGAGAAGTGATGGGGCTTAAGAGGAAGCGGCGATACGAGCAGATACGGCAGAGACGATGGCAACGCTGCTACTTGGGCACACTTTCGACACAGGCCTTGAGGCGTTGGTGATTTTTCTGGAGTGTTCTTCTGATCATGCTTCCGAAGAGGATGCCTGTGAGGTAGGCTGCGCCTCTCCACTTGAACTCGATCGCGTAGTCTACCCTGGTTCCATCTCCGGCAGAGGCGAGGCTATAGCTCACGATCACGGTCACGCTAGCCCCAGTGGCGACAAAGCCCATTTCCTTATCTGGGATCCATTTGGTGACTTCCGTGGGGAAGGTCTCTTTCATGCCAGGGCCTGTTTTACGCGTCTCTTGGAACCGTGAGCCAAGGGTGAGAGGGTCCGGTGTTGTGCGATCAACGCGAACGACGTCCGGCATCCACTGAGGGGCATTTTCCGGAACGGCCATGTAGGCGAAGACTTCCGAGATGGGCCTGCCGATCATGACGCTGCCGCTGTAGGTACTCACGAAAGTGCCTCCGTGTGAGGTAACTCCCCGGCGGAGAGTATATCAAGTGCGCCAAGATCGGAACATTTGCCGAAGCATGGCAGAGGGGAAACGTTTCCGTGCCGGAATATCCCTGGTATACTTTCCACCCGGACTCAGATAGACATCTCCTAACGATTGCCTTGGTAGCGCTGGCCTGCATAAGTGCACGCACGTTAGAGAAGATAGGGATACATGGAATATATCTTCAAAACCGGCGGTTTCGGCCTACGCTGGTACAGCTTCCTCGTTGCGGTTGGGTTGGCGTTGGGGACAATGACGGCTTACTTTGAGGCGAAGCGGCGCGGGGAGAAGACGGAAGAGGTCTTCAACGCGCTGCTGATCGCAGTGCCGTTCGCTATCATCGGCGCGCGTATCTATCACGTGATCCACGAGTGGGGCTTCTATAGCGACCACCCTTCGCGCATCCTTCGCATTGACGAAGGAGGCATCGGCATCTATGGGGCGGTGATCGGCAGTGTGCTGGCGATGGTCATCTTCACCAGGATGCGGAAGCTGAACATGTGGCGATGGATGGACATCGGCGCGCCGGGGCTGCTGGTGGGCCAGATCATCGGCCGCTGGGGGAACTACTTCAACGAGGAGCTGTACGGCAAACCGACGGATGCGCCGTGGGCCATCACGATTCCATCTGAGAAGCGGCTGGACGGCTACGAGGGGTTCACGAGCTTTCACCCGCTTTTTCTCTATGAATCGCTGTTGAATCTCATCGGCCTGGGACTCTTCTACTACATCAGTCGGAAATACGTGAAGCGGCTGCAGGACGGCGATATCGCGCTGATGTACGGCCTCTGGTACGGCGCGGTGCGCCTGGCGCTGGAGAACTTCCGCATCGGCAACTGGAAGGTGGCTGAGGAAGTGCCGACGGCGACGATCATCTCCATCGCGGCGATCGTGCTGTGCGGCGGCGCGCTCCTCTACCGTCACTGGATCAAGCCGGGAAAAGGCCAGACGGCGAACCCTGCAAGTGTGTAGCGCATCTAACCTTACACAACGAGCGACCGGAGGCTGAACGTGGCCCAGCAGTATGACGTAGTCATCATCGGCGGCGGATTCTGCGGACTCAGCGCCGCTATCTACACGACGCGCTCCCAGCTGAAGACGCTGGTGCTGGAGCGGGCGGTGATGGGGGGCCAGATCATCAACACAGACGCCATCGAGAACTACCCGGGCGTCTCCAAGCAGATCACCGGGGTGGACCTGATCACGGAGACGGAATCCCAGGCGACCAAGTTCGGCGCGGAATACGGCTTCGGCGAGGTGACGAAGGTGGCGCTCGAGGGCGGGCCGCCGTTCAAGCTGTGGACGGATGACGAGGAGTACCACGCGAAGGCGGTCATCATCGCGACGGGCGGCGAACACAAGAAGCTCGGGGTGCCGGGCGAAGACGAGTTCGGCGCGAAGGGCGTCTCCTACTGCGCCACGTGCGACGGCAATTTTTTCACCAATATGGATGTGACGGTGGTAGGCGGCGGGGATTCCGCGGTGCAAGAGGGGCTCTACCTGACGCGGATGTGCAAATCAGTCACGGTTGTCCACCGCAGGGATGCGCTGCGGGCGAGCAAGATCCAGCAGGAACGGGCCTTCGCGAATCCCAAGATGAAGTTCGTGTGGGATAGCGTGGTAGAGCGGATCGGCGGCAACGGCCAGGTGGAGAGCGTATCGCTAAGGAACCTGAAAACGGGACAGAAGTCAGAGATGCCGACGCAGGGGGTTTTTGTCTATATCGGCTTCACGCCGCTGACGGAGGTCTTTAAGCCGGAGATCGAGCTAGACGCGGGCGGGCATGTGAAGGTAGATATCATGATGCAGACGAACGTCCCAGGCGTCTTTGCCGCGGGGGATTGCCGGTGGAAGTCCACAAAGCAGCTGGCGAACTCGGCGGGCGACGGCGTGACGGCGGCGATCGCGGCCTATGAGTTCATCACGACGGGTGCGGTGGCGGGGCATAAGTAGGGCGATACGGGTTGCCGGAATGCCCGGAAGGCATCCGCTCTCTCCTTGTTCCCTTTCCCATCTTTGCTCCCGGAGGCGTGAGCGAGGGAGAGGAGGCGGGGGCAGTTCGCAGAAGCGGCCTTATGATTGTTCCGGCCGCCAGGCGCGCTTCCAGTGTCGCCAGACGTACCAGGCGACAAGGAGGACGATGGCGATGATGATGGGGATATCAAAGGGGCGCATGGCGTTCCGCAGGTCTTCCCAGTGCTCCCCGAGCTTGTAGCCGCCGTAGGCTAGGCCCAGGCTGAAGGGGTATGCTCCCAGAAAGGTGAAGATGGAGAACTTCACCAGGTTCATGCGGGAGATGCCCGCCGGAAGGCTGATGAAGGTGCGGACGACGGGCAGGAGCCGGGAGAAGAAGGCGACGCGCTCGCCGTACTTGGTGAACCAACGGTCGGCCAGGTCCAGTTCATGGCGGGAGATGAGCAGGTATTTGCCGTAGCGATCGAGGAGGGGGCGGCCGCCCTTGGCGCCGACGTAATAGGCGACGAGGGAGCCGAGGAGGTTGCCGAGGGCGCCGAGGAAGCCGAGGAAGAAGACCCAGGCGAGGCCGTAGCCCTTATCGGAGCCGAGGAACCAGCCGGCGAGGGGCATGATGAGCTCGCTGGGGAGCGGGATGCAGGCGCTTTCGATGGCCATGAGCAGGATGACGCCGGGCCAGCCTAGGGTGTCATAGACGTTCTGGATGAAGTCCAGGAGGCTGTGTTCGATGCGGTCCAGCACGGGGCGCTACTTCCCGGCCTTGCGTACGTAGACGTGGTAGACGCCCGCATCTTCGGCATCCTCCTCGATGGCGAGGAGGAGATGGCCTGTCCGCCGGCACCAGGCGGGCATATCTTCCGTGATTCCTTCGTCATCGGAGAGAAGCTCCAGCACTTGGCCGGGCTTCATCTCGATGATGTGCTTGGCCGCCTCCCAGACGGGAACGGGGCAAAAGAGGCCCAAGGCATCCAGCGTCTCATCGGGCTTGGGGAGGGGCTGTTTGGGTATCTTCTTGGCGCGCATGTTCAATGGTTTGTGGAGAGTGAGCGGACGCGGACGATGGCCTTGGGCAGGACGTCCAGCAGATAGTCTATCTCATTCTCCGTGGTTTCGAGGCCGAGGGAGAAGACGAGGGAGCCAGAGGCGTGCTGTTCGCTATAGCCTAGGGCCTGGAGGACGTAGCTGGGCTGTTTGGCCTTGGCGGAGCAGGCGGTTCCGCTGGCGGCGTAGACCTGGTCATCCAGTGCGAGGGCTTGGAGGATCGTTTCGCTTTCGACGCCGTCTATGACGCAACTGACGTGATGGGGGAGGCGGTTCGCCAGGTCGCCGGTGAGGTGAAGGCCCTTTAGGGGGCGCAGGCCCGAGATGAGGCGGTCGCGGAGGGCGGTGAAGCGGCGCGCGCGGGAGGCCATATCGCGAAGGGCCAACTCGCAGGCGACGCCGAGGCCGACGATGGCGGGGACGTTCTCCGTCCCTGCGCGCCGGCCCTCTTCTTGGGTGCCGCCTTCGATGAGGGGCGGCAGGCGTAGGCCGCGGCGCACGTAGAGGGCGCCGATGCCCTTTGGCCCATAGAACATATGGGGCGAGATGGTCATCAGGTCGCAGCCGAGCTGGGCGACGCTGATGGGAACGATGCCCACGGTGTTCGAGGCGTCTACGTGGAGGGGGACGCCGGCTTTGCGGCAGACCTGGGCGATGTCAGCGATAGGCTCCAGTGTGCCGACCTCGTTGCTAGCATGGGTGATGGAGACGAGGGCTGTCTCCGTTCGGATGGCCTTTTTCACCGCATCGGGACTGACGCGGCCGAGCCTATCCACTGCGACCTGGGTGGCGGTGACGTCCTGGCGCTCAAGGGACTTGCAGGGGTGGGTGATGGAGAGGTGCTCGATCTGAGAGATGAGGATATGGCTGCCGCGACGATTTGGCAGCTGGAGGATGCCTTTGAGCGCCCAATTGTTGGACTCAGTCGCGCCAGAGGTGAAGAAGAGGTCCTTTGGCGAAGGGGCGCCGATGAGGAGGGCCAGCGTGCGGCGCGCCCGCTCGATGGCCTCCAGGGACTCTTCGCCCGGCGGGTGAGCGCTTTGCGGGTTGTGGAAGCGCTCTGAGAAGTAGGGGAGCATGGCCTGGACGACTTCCGGGAGACAGGGCGTGGAGGCCATGTAGTCCAGGTAGAGGGGCAATTTCGGCGTTTTGACCACCGGCAGCGCTCCTGGGAAAAAGAACAGGGAGGCGGATTTCCGCCTCCCTGTATCATACGACGCTTTGCGTAGTGGCTACTTGCCGCAGCCGCAGCTTCCGCAGCCCCCGCCGCCGCCCTGCATCTTGAAGGTTGGGTTGCTGATAACGAAGCCGGACTTTTCGATGCCGACCAGGTAATCAATCTGGGAGCCTTCCAGGACGCTGGCGGTATCCGGGTCCACAACGATCTTCAGGCCCATGGACTCGAAGGTCTGGTCGTCGGTCTGGGCCTCGTTATCAAGGGTCATCATGTACTGGGGGCCCGAACAGCCTTGGCCGGTCACGATGACACGGAGAGCGGTGTTTTCTTCGCCCTGCTCCTTCATGATTTCCTTGATCTTTTCATTTGCTGCGTAGGTCACTGTAATCATTCAGGATTCCTCCTGGTGGTGGGTGCTTTTTCGGCCTTTTGCCGAGCAGGAAAACGATACATGCTGAGTCAGGTAAAGTCAATGGAAGGGCGGCGCGCCTCGTCCCCACCTCGGGCCCGGCGTGAAGGATAGGGAAGCGCCGCGCCTGAGCCCCTTCATGCTATCATGGCTACGCCATGAAGAAGCCTTCAGCCACCCCTGTACTTCCCGATCCGGCGGGCCATTTCGGCCAGTTCGGCGGCAAGTATGTGCCGGAGACGCTGATGCCCGCCCTTGAGGAGCTGGAGCAGGCCTACCGCGAGATCAAGGACGATGGGGTCTTTCAAGCCGAGCTTGCGGGGCTGCTGAAGCACTACGTGGGCAGGCCGACGCCGCTCTACCATGCCAAGAATCTTTCTGAAGCCGCGGGCGGGGCGCAGATCTATCTGAAGCGGGAGGACCTGGCGCATACCGGCGCGCATAAGATCAACCATGCACTGGGGCAGGGCCTGCTGGCGAAGCGGATGGGCAAGAGGCGCATCATCGCGGAGACGGGAGCGGGGCAGCACGGGGTGGCGACGGCGACGGTGTGCGCGATGTTGGGGCTCCAGGGCATCGTCTACATGGGCGAAGAGGATATGCGCAGGCAATCACCCAACGTCTTCCGCATGCGGCTCCTGGGCGCCGAGGTTGTGCCGGTGAAGAGCGGGAGCCGGACGCTGAAGGATGCCATCAATGAGGCGATCCGCGATTGGGTGACGAACGTCCGCACCACATACTACCTCCTGGGAAGTGTGGTGGGGCCGCACCCGTACCCAATGATGGTGCGGGATTTCCAGGCCATCGTGGGAACGGAGGCGAAGCGGCAGATTACGGAGCAGGCGGGGCGCTTGCCGGATGTGGTGATGGCCTGCGTGGGCGGGGGCAGCAACGCGATGGGGATGTTCTACCCCTTCATCGAAGAGAAGGGTGTGCGCTTGATCGGCGTGGAGGCGGGGGGCAAGGGTGTGGAGACGGGGGCGCACGCGGCGACGCTGGTGGGTGGCAAGGTGGGCGTGCTGCACGGCGCGAAGTCCTACCTGCTGCAGGATGAGGCGGGTCAAATCATCGAGACGCACAGCATCTCCGCCGGCCTGGACTACCCTGGCGTTGGGCCGGAGCACAGCTATCTGAAAGAATCAGGAAGGGCGACGTATGTCTCGGCGACGGATGCAGAGGCGCTGGCGGCCTTCCAGCAGATATGCCGTACAGAGGGCATCATCCCGGCGCTGGAGCCCTCCCATGCCATCGCGCACGCGGTGAAGCTGGCGAAGACGTTAGGAAAAGACAAGATTATTCTAGTCAACCTGAGCGGGCGCGGCGATAAGGACATCTTTACCGTCGCCGATGCGCTTGGGATCAAGATTTAGCAGACCGCACCCGACTCTCTGAAGGACGACCTATGCTGCTGCAGGGCAAAGTGGCGATGGTGACGGGCGCAGGCTCCGGCATAGGCCGCGCCGTCACGCTGCGCTTTGTGCAAGAGGGCGCCAAGGTGGCGGTCCTGGACGTCAACCGCCCTGGAGGCGAGGAGACGGTCCGCCTGGCGCACAGCCTCAAGGGCGAGGCGGAGTTCATCAAGTGCGATGTCTCGCACCCCGAGGATGTGAAGCAGGCCCTTGCGGCCATCACGCTCCGGTTCGGCATGCTGCACATCCTGGTTAACAACGCCGGCATCCTGAAGGCGGAGGATGGGCTGGTGGAAGACGTGCCGGAGGCGGTCTGGGATGCCATCGTGGGTGTCAATCTCAAAGGAGCCTTCTCCTGTTCCAAGTATGCGATCCCTGAGATCGTGGAGTGCGGCGGCGGCGCCGTGGTCACCATCGCTTCAACGGCGGGGATGACGGCGGTGAACCGCCCGGCCTATAGCGCCACCAAGGGGGCGCTTATCTCTATGACGCGCGCCATCGCGCGGCAGTACGCCAGGGATAAGGTGCGCGCGACTATCGTCTGTCCCGGCGGCACGGAGACGCCGATGACGACGTGGCAGCGAGCCGCCGTCCCAGCCGCGGCGCCCGGCCCGGGGATGCTCAAGCGGTGGGCTAGGCCCGAGGAGATCGCGGCGGCCGTGGCCTTTCTCGCCTCTGACGAGGCATCCTTTATGACGGCGACGGTCTTCCCCGTGGACGGAGGGCTGACGGCCTCATGATCACAGTCACAAAGCGACGGTTCGAAGGCAGAGGCGTCATCATCACGGGCGCGGCTTCGGGCATCGGCCGGGCGACGGCGATCGCCTTTGCGCGCGAAGGGGCTATGGTGACGGTCGGCGATGTTTCGGAGGCGGGAGGGCGCGAGACGGCAGCCGCCATACAGCAGGCGGGCGGGAAGGCGCTCTTTGTAAAGACGGACGTCTCCAAATCGGCGGATGTCCAGCACCTGGTGAGTCAAGCGGTTTCGACGTTCGGCAATCTCCGCATCCTTTTCAGCAACGCGGGGATGTATGCGCGGAACGACACGCGGATCACCAAGCTGGAATATGAGGTCTTCGAGAAGGTTATTGATGTGAACCTGAAGGGGATGTTTCTCTGCGCGAAATATACCCTGCCGCACATCGTGAAGAACGGCGGCGGCGCGGTGGTGATGACCTCCTCCGTCGGCGCGCTCATCGGCGGGCCGACGACGGCCTACACCTCGAGCAAGGGGGGCGTGCTGGCGCTGATGCGCTCCGTGGCGCTGGAGTATGCGCCGAAGGGCGTTCGCGCCAACGCCATCCTGCCCGGGCCGATTGATACGCCGATCATGACGGACGTGCGCGAGGCCATGGGCCTCCCGCCGGACAGCAAGCTGAACAAGGGCAACATGCAGGAGCGCTGGGCCAAGCCGGAAGAGGTGGCGAACCTGGTGCTTTTCCTCTGCTCCGATGATGCCTCATACATCACGGGCGCATCGGTGACGGTGGACGGCGGACAATCGGGCATGTAGCCCCGCCCGACGCGAATCAGAGGGCAAACAAAGAGGCCCTCCCCGTACGGGGAGGGCCTCTTTCATTGTGCCGGAGGCGATGGGCTTACTTCTTGTGGATCTGGACGTTGCCGCCGGAGAGAGCGCCATTGCCGTTCTGGGGAACGCCGTTCACCCAGATCTTGAAGATGTCGTCCCTGCCGGGTTCGCCGTTGTCCTCCACGTAGGCCACGAAGTTCTTGCCGTCTCTGCCGACGCCTGCGAACCAGGCCTTTGTCCTATCGGCGGAGCAGCCAAGGGCCGTCATGGTGGGGGCATGGAAGTTGAGGCTGTCGTTCTGGAACTGGAGCTCGCCCTTGATCGCCGTGGGGCCATCGGCCTGGACGTTGAAGCCGCCGCGTCCGTTGTTGGCGGAGCGCAGGGTTCCAGCCGTGACCTTGCAGCCGACGGTATTGGTGACCGTCAGGGTGGCCGTTGTGGACGAAGGCAGGTAGTGGCTATCGCCGGCGAAGTTCACCGTGATGGTGTAGGTGCCGGGCATCAGCGGCGGGAATGGGTTCAGGGTGACGTTGTTCGTCTGGCCGCTGATGGCCGTTGTGCCGGTGTAGTTCACGGCGTTCACCGTGAAGGTGATGGTCCTGCCGCCGATGGGCGCGGCAGCGACAACCGCATCGCTGAGCTTGGCCGAGAGGATGGAGCCGAAACCGAAGACAGCGGTCGTCTCACCGTTGTAGACCAGCGTCGTCTCGCGCTTTTTGATGGTGATGGCCAGCGTCTTTTCGTCCTTGCCTGTGTCATCGTCGGTGACAGTGAGCTTGGCGGTGTAGGGGCCGGGGTTGGCATAGGCATGCGCGGTGGAGGCGCCGCTGCCGGATGTTGCATCGCCGAAGTCCCAGGCGAAGGTGTGGGTATCGAGGGTGCCGACGTCTGTCACCGTGCCGGTGAAGTTCACGTTCAGGCCCCAGTACTGCGGGTTCGGCGCGGCGGAAGCGGTGGCGACAGGGTTCACGTTGTTCACTACGACAGGCGCAGTTGCCGAGCCGATGCCGCCATCATCGTCGGTGACGGTGATAGCGACGTTGTAGGTATCCGAAGGCGTACCTGTCGGGTTGTCGTCCAGGTATTGATGGGTCAGCGTGACCGAGCCGTTGCAGTGGAAGAGCCAGAGGCCGGGCGTGCTGAAGTTGACGAGAAGCGTATTCGCGGCGCCGGCATCCAGCGGGAGGACGTTCGCGGGCCACGGCCGCCCGCCAAGGACACCCAAGGAGACGTGGGTGGCCGAGTGGACGTGGAAGGTGTGCTCCACATCGCCGATGTTGATGACGTGGAGCTTGATGGGTTCGTTGACCTTCATATTGAAGGCAGGGACGGTCTTGTTGAGCTGGGCGGCAACACCGGCGAAGCCCTGCTGCTTGAAAACGGCTTCAAGGACGGCTTCGCCGCCGGGGAGGCCGATGCCGTTCATGATGAAGGGCGGCACTTTGCCGGTGGTGTGGGAGCCGATCTCTCCCATGAAGATGACTTCTTGGCGCATCGGCGGCTGATCGGGCGCTTCAACGATGATGGCGCCGTAGAGGCCCTGGTGGATGTGGTGGGCGATGTGGAGGCCGCCATCGGCCGAATGGCAGTAGTAGTAGTAGATGCCCGGCGTGGTGGGCTGGAACTCATAGGTGTAGGCGCCGCCGGGGGCGATCATGGCGCCTTGGCCCTTGCCCGCGATGATGTTGGCCTGGCTGCCATCGTTCTCAAAGGTGTAGTTGGTAAGGTGCGTGTGAAAGCTGTGGGTGAGGTCCAGCTTGTTGGTGACCTTTACGCGCAGAACTTCGCCGACGCGGACCTTAAGCGCAGGGCCGGGAACCGTGCCGTTGAAGGTCCAGGCATTCCAGACATTGCCGCCGCCGTAATCAACGTTTGCGGCGACCATTTCAAGCGAATAGTCGCGGATGGTGGCGCCGGAGACGGTGCGCGTGTCCGGGACAAGCTTCACAACGAGCGCTGACACCCCGACCATTGCGGCGACGAAGAGCGCAAAGACCACGATGGCGGCGTTGGGGTCGCGGTTCCACAATCGTACAGCCCACCTCATGCAAGGCTCCTTTCACAACCTGTGAAAATGTTCACAGGGAAAGGGTAAATCTGGAGAAATGCCGTCACAAGAAGCATTTGCATCAGGCGTAGTAGTGCAGGCGCATCATGCGAATGCGCCCTTGGGGAAAGGAGCCTGCGCAGGGAGCTACGACATCACAGAAAGGCTCCTTTGTTATACTCACGCCCAGAGATACGGACTCCGGGAGGCTCCATGACAAGCCAGCAGACGAAGTCTTACGCGAAGGACGAGCATACAGGGAAGATCACGGATGAAGGCATCGAGCGGATGCGGGCGCGCATCGGCGTGGAGATGCCGAAGAAGCCGTGGCAGACGTGGAACGAGGTGGCAACGCTGGACGCCATCCGCCACTTTGCCTACGGCTACGGCGACGACAACCCTCTGTGGATAGATGCGGAGCACGGCGCGAAATCGCGCTGGCGGAACAATATCGCGCCGCCTTCCTTTCTGTATAGTATGGGCGTGACGGAGAAGAAGGAGATCAGCGAAGAGGACCGGAAGAAGGGCGGCGGCGCGCTGGCGGGCGTCCACGCCTTTTGGTCGGGCGACGAGGTGGAGTGGTTCCGCCCCGTCTATGTGGGCGACAAGATATGGGAGAAGCGCTTTATCCAGAGCGTGGAGAAGAAGCAGA
This sequence comes from Chloroflexota bacterium, assembly GCA_016875535.1. NCBI lineage: Bacteria > Bacillati > Chloroflexota > Chloroflexota bacterium. Next base: position 26,058 of record VGPF01000021.1, on the reverse strand, counting down.
GCGCCTTTGCAGGGGTCTCCGTGGTGACGCGGGACCGCACGATGTATATCAACAATCGCGGAGAGGTGGTCTGCAACTGGGACCGCCTCTTTGTCCGCGCGGAGCGGAAGACGACGGAGGGCGGCGAGCGGAAGAAGCACGAGAAGATCGAGCGGGGGCAGTATGCGGAAGAGGACTTGAAGAAGATCGAGGCGGCCTATGATGCCGAGGAGCGCAGAGGAGATAGCCCGAGGTATTGGGAGGATGTGAAGGAGGGGGATATCGTCACGCCTGTCGTCCACGGGCCGCTTTTGATGTCCGACGAGATCGCGTGGCACCAGGGCAACGGTCGCTGGGAGATCTTCCCGCACCACGTGGGGCTCAAGCTGCGCCGCCGCCACCCCGGCTTCTACACGCTGAACGATTGGGGCGTTCCCGAGGCCGTGATGCGCTGCCACTGGGATGACAACTACGCCCGGAAAGTCGGCAATCCCTTCGCCTACGATAACGGCATCATGCGCTCTTCCTGGATGATGCACCTGGTGACGAACTGGATGGGCGACGACGGCTGGCTGTGGAAGGTGAAGGACCGCATCATCGCCTTCAACTACTACGGCGATACCTCATGGGTCACAGGGAAGGTGGCGCGCAAGTACATCGCCCAGGAGAACGGCGCGCATGTGGCGGAGATCGAGGTCTCCTGCGACGACCAGCGGGGACGCAAGACGGCCCTGGCAACGGCGACTGTGCTGCTGCCCTCCAAGGAAGCGGGTCCGGTGCTGCTGCCTCAGCCGGAGCGCGGGATGGAGGGGCACCGCATCGGCGCCAGGCCGCCGAAGCTGGGAAGCTAGTCGCCGTCTTCATCCTCCTCATCAGCCATATGCTTCACCAGGCGGTTGATCTGGCGGAGGCGGATGAGGCCGAAGAGGAAGGTGCCGATGCCGATGGCGATGCCGGCCCAGCCGAAGACCATGGCGGCAAGGCTGTCCACGACGTAGGCGAGGGAGCCGCCGGCGGCCGCGAAGGTGAGGGCCGTGCGCGTGTAGGCCAGGAACGTCCTCTCATTGGAGAGGTTCGTGCGCTCGATGGAGAGCTGGTCGTTGAGGCGGAGGCGGTCGCTGTGCTCGGGTATCTTATTCATACCGTAGTACGGTAGCACATTCCCTCAAGTCAGACCGGCTGACCCTCCCCGCTCTAAGCCGATTCAAAAAATCGTTGGGTATGCTGTATTCTGAATAGCGAAGCGAGGGTTCGCTTCTTTTTGCGCTAAGGGGAGAATGTGAAGCCGCCGCCACCGATCTGGCCGTTATCTTCGTTTGGCCGCTCTCTGGCTGCAGGACTCGTCAGCGGCGGGATCACTGCCTTCATCACCGCCGCTGTTTCGCTTCCTCTTAACTCTCCTGACGATGTTGTCTTCAACACTGGCACGGTCGCCATCGCCTGTATCCTTGCGGGAATCGCCGCCGGGCTGATCTGGCATATATCCGAGCGCCGCAATATGGCGCTCTCTGGGATGCTGTGGATCTCCGCCGTCGCATTTCTTGCCGTTTTGGGCGTAAGCCTCCTGGCTGAATATGCTCCAGGCGCGCCGCTGGACGGCGTGGCCTCCTACGTGATTCCCCTGGGAGCAACGGCCATCGTTCTGCTTACGGTGACGCTTCCATTCATCGCAATCGGCGAGCTGCACAGGCCTCCGGTGCTCATCGTGACACTCAGTGTAGGCCTTGGCTTCGGCATCGCGCTTGCGGGCGTGGGCGATGAGCCGAGCGGCAAGCTTTCCCTCGATGACTTGGCCAGGCTGCCTGCGGCGACGGCGCCGCCGCTGTTTCCGGCGGCTCCTACGGCTGTGCCGACGCAGGCGCCTGAGGCAACCATGGCTCCGACGCCGACACTCGCGGCGACGGCTACGCCGACTCCGGCGGCGAAGCCGGAGTATGTGGTAGCCATCGGCAAGGGGACGTACACCGTTCGAGAGAAGCTCACCATCTTGCCCACGTCCAGCGATGCCGTAGGAGGGACGACTACGTTTAGCGGTGAGATCAATCTCGACGGCAGGCCCTCGAAGATTTTCGCCGATCTGCGGATGCTCAGGAGCGATCAGTCACGCCGAGACCAGTTTATCCAGGGCCAGACGCTTCTCACCCGGACATACCCGTATGCCGAGTTCACGGTGACCGACATCGGAGATTACGGGAAGCGGCTTCTGAATGGGGAATCCGTCAGCGGTAGGCTCACTGGGAGCATGAAGATCCGCGGCGTGGAAAAGCCGTTTACCTTTGACCTGAAACAAGCGCGGTTGAGCGGGGGTGTCCTGCAGCTTCTTGCCACCGTTGACTTCACGTGGGCGGACTTCAATATCCCGCCACCTAATATTCCTGGGACGGTGCAGGTGGAGAACAATGTTCACCTAGAGGTTGTTCTCGAGGCGCGAAGGCCGGCGTAGGTCTTCCCGGTTTGCGGGCTGTTGACTCCCATGTAGTTGCCCACTACCCTTGCCCCATGAAGTTCGGCCTATTTTTCAATCCGGCCTTCACGAGCAAGGAGTCGGTCATCCAGCTGGTCGGGCGGGCTGAAGCGCTGGGCTACGATTCGATCCTCACGGACGACCATGTCTTCCGTCCCGATTACTGGAAGCGGCCCGGGGGAGACATCGAGTGGGAGCCGTTCACGATCCTTTCGTACCTTGCCGCCAAGACCTCACGCATCCGGCTGCTCGTCGGCTGTCTGGTCGTTCCGTACCGGCAGCCGCTGGCCGTTGCGAAGGCGGTGGCGAGCCTTGACGTCCTTTCGGACGGTCGCTTCATCCTCGGTGTGGTGCCGGGCTATCTGCCTGAGGAGTTCACAGCATTCAATTTACCCATCGAACAGCGCGGCGCGATGACCGACGAGTTCCTTGCGGTGATGCGGGAGGTGTGGACGAAGGAGAGCGCATCATTCACAGGCAAGTGGTACTCCTTCAAGGATATCTCCATGCATCCCAAGCCGGTGCAGAGGCCCCATTCGCCTATCTGGTCGGGCGGCAGCTCGCTCCGGGCGGTGCGCCGCGCCATCGAGTACGGCGATGCATGGTTCCCCCTGGCTTTCCCGGTGGTCACCGAGGAGTACAAGCGCCAGCACGAAAAGATCATCAAGGGCTTTCCCATCCCGACGGGCGCGACGACGCCGGACGATATCCGCAAGGGCATCGCGTATGGGAGAGAGACGGCGAAGCGGCTGGGCAAGCCGTACAAAATGGATGTGGTCTTGCTCACGGGCTTCATACAGGTTGACAGCGCAGGCGGAGGCAAGCCTCTGCATATGGAGGGGCGCACCGCGGAGGCGGCGCGCGAGAGCTCGCCGAAGGCCGAGAGCTTTCGCGGGCGCGGAAGCCCGGAGCACCTCATCGGCGAGCTGAAGCGCTACAAGGCTGCCGGGGTGGACTCCTTCATCGTCGGCTTTGGCGGGAAGACGGAGGCGGAGTTCTATCAGCAAGTGGAGCGTTTTGCGAAAGAGGTCATGCCGAAGGTGTAAGGCGGCAGGCCGCACCGCAGTACCCATCGGGCGATGGCATGCCCGTGGCGCGGCGCGTATCCTGACGCGAAATCAGAGCGGGAGGGGCGAAGATGGCTCTCTATCTGCATGAGACGGTGGACGTGGTGGGCGGCAAGGAGCAGGAATATATTGATGCCCTGGAGAAGAACTGGCTGCCCGTGGCGAAGAAGCGCGACTTGAGGCTGGTGGGCTTTTGGACGACGGTGGGGACGACGGGTAGGTGGCCTGAGGCGGTGGCGCTGTGGGAGATGGACGATTGGCGGCACTACGCTCGCCTTCGAGAGACGCAGTATGCCGTGAACAAGCCCAAGGACCAGAATCTGGCCGGGTGGGCTGAGCAGTACGCCTGGCAATTCCGCACAGGGGGCTATGACCGCCTGCTGATCCCCGGCCCCAAGACCCCGACGCTGGCCGAGCTGCTGAAGAACAAGGTGAAGGGACAGGTCTTCCTTCACGAAATCCTCACATGTGTACCCGGACGTGTGGACGATTACTTGAAGGCGATCGCTGATGAATATCTGCCCGTCGCGAGGAGCCGTGGCGTTGAACTGGTCGGCTCGTATAAGCGGGCGATGAGCAATACCGAGGCGATCAACATCTGGGTCTTCAAGGAGTGGGCGGCCTTTGCAGAGATCAGGGAGGTCCAGCACAAGCACAAGGGTCTGAAGGCATGGATGAAGCGCGCGATGACGCTGCGGACGGACTGGGAGGATAAGCTGCTCAACCCGGTCTCCTGGAATCCGCTGCGGGGATAGAACGCGTTGACTCCCGCTACACCTGACCGTACACTCCCGCCGACAAAGGGGAAGGGAAATGCAGATCAAGGCGGCGCAGGCGCACTACGATAGCTATGAGGCGGCGGTGGAGGCCTACATGGAGAAGGGCTGGACCGACGGCCTGCCTGTAGTGCCGCCGACGCCTGACAAGGTCGAGCGGTTCCTTGCGGCGGCGGGGCTTGCGCCGGAGGCCGTCCTGGGCACGGTGCCGACGCGCGAAGTGACGGTGACGGCCGAGCAGGTGGCGATCAACGCCGTGATGGCCGGCTGCAAGCCGGAGTACATGCCCGTCGTCGTGGCGGCGGCGCGGGCGCTCCTAGAGGAGAAGGCGAACCTCCACAGCACCACGGGAACGCTTTCGGGCGCGGCCCATGCCGTCATCGTGAACGGGCCCATCCGCACTGAGCTGGGCATCGCCTGCAGATCGGGGTGCTTCGGCCCCGGCTTCCGGCCGAATGCCACCATCGGGCGGGCGCTGCGCCTCATGGTGCGGAACGTGGCGCGCGGCATCCCAGGCTACCTTGACCGGGCCAGCTTTTCCACGCCGATGCGCTATTCCTTATGCTTCGGCGAGAACGAAGAGGACAGTCCCTGGAAGCCGCTCCATGTGGAACGGGGCTTCCGGCCGGATGAGAGCGCCGTGACCGTTGCCTCCATCATGTATATGACGAGCAGTCTGGACTCGGGGAGCCGGACGCCTGAAGGCGTCTTGAACAGCCTGGCGAAGCGCGTCCGGCAGACGGGGGTCATCGGCGATAAGTGGCTGGGCGATGAGGTGAACGTGGTGCTCATCATGGGGCCGGAGCACATGCGCTACTTTGCCGAGGCGGGATGGTCCAAGGAGCGGATGCGCCAGTATCTCTTTCCCAGGCTCACCGCCGAGCCGAGGGAGGGGCCGATGAATATCAAGCGGCCGGAGTGTATATTGTTGGTGGCGGCGGGTGGCCCCGGCATGGCTGAGACGTGGATCCTCCACCCGCACCTTGGCCTGGCTGTGACGAGGCGCATCGAAGGGGCGAGGAGGTAAAGATGGCGACGCACAACGGCGGCATCGTATGTCTGGACCCGACCAGCGGACCTCTTGAGCGGCGGGACTCCAGGAAGTTCCGAGAGCGCCCACCTACGCTGAGCGGCGCGACCGTGGGGCTGGTCATCAACGGCATCGGCAAGGCTGACGCGATGATGGACGCGCTCTATGAGGAGCTGAGGAAAGAGGTGGAGTTGGCCGGCAGGGTGCGCGTGGTGAAGGGAAGCGTCTCCGTGCCGCCGGACAAGCCCGACTGGGAGCGGCTCACCAAGGAGGCGACGGTCGCTATCACCGGATTTGGCGGCTGAGGCTCCTGCTCCGCCCGCAGTATGCGGGATGCGATAGAGCTGGAGTGGGCGGGCGTCCCATCGGTGGCGCTGATCCACACAGCCATGGCAGGCTCCGCCGATTCCATGAAGCGATTAAGCGGCGTGCCCGACTATCCCTATCTGACAGTGACGTACCCGCACATCCCCACTGCCCACTGGACGGCGGACGAGGCGAAGGAGATCGCCAAGGCGCTTGCGCCGAAGGTGATCAAGGCGCTGACGAAGAAGAGGGCGTGATGCTTTCCAGGCTTGACCCGCTGCTGGAGGAGTTCATCGTCGCCGCGATGGCGATGACCGTCCTTGGCGTGCTGGTGGCGCTGGCCTTCTGGGGGCTGACGGACATCTCGCCCTGGCCGATGGTGATCCTCTCTGAGGTTGCCGGGTTCGGCTTTGGGACGGCGCTCCTAGCGCTCGGCTCCCCCCGGCGTTCGCGGTAGGCCCGGCTACTTGGCGTTTCCGGGAGGCTTGATCAGCCCCTGGCGGATGCCTGCCATCACCGCTTCCGTGCGGCTGTGCGCCCCCAGCTTATCCAGGATGCTTTGGATATGGTTGCGCGCTGTGGAGACGCTGATGACCATACGGTCGGCGATTTCCGAGGTGCCGAGGCCATCGGCCAGGCAGCGCAGCACCTCAAGCTCGCGAGGGGTAAGCGCGAGGCTGTTCTCCGTCGTGGGCGAAGCGGCCTGTGGCTGAGCGGACGCCGCCCCTTGTTTGGGCAGGCCATGCATATAGTGGGCGAGCCTGGCCACCAGGTCCTGCGCCTGGGCCTGCTCCGTCACATCGCGGAAGATGTGGACGATGGCCTGGGGCTGGCGAGAGTTTGCTTCCGGGATAGTGATGTGGGTGATGTTGAGCCAGAAGTCCCGGCCAGACTTGGTCTTTGTGGGCGTGGTCTGCGTCGGCGGGATGCCGCCCTTCTTGGTGACAAAGAGGACGTTGCAATCGGCCTGGCAGGGGTTGTTCCCGTGACCCGGATCTTCGATAACCTCAAAGCAGCGGCGTCCCACCACGTCAGCGGGCGCGTAGCCAAGGATGCGCTCGGCGCCTTTGCTCCAGAGGATGATGCGCTGGTGGGCATCCACGGCAAAGACGCCGTCCTCCGTATTTTCGAGCTGCTGCAAAAGGGTGGCGACGGCAGGCTGCACGCGACCGCGCTCCTGGGTGGGGTAAAGCCATCCTACACCCAAGGGCAAAGCGGCTCAAGGGTGCGCCGGGTAGCGGGCCGTAGGCGCGTGCGTCAGACGGCCAGGGCGGCTGGACGCTCCTGGAACTGCGGCATGACGTGCTTGGCGAAGAGCTCCATGGAGCGGAGGACCTTGGCGTGCTCCAGCCCGCCGAAGACCATCCAACAGAGCAGGGAGTTGACGCCCATGCCGCGCAGCTCCCGGATGCGTTTGGCGCAGCGATCGGGGTCGCCGAAGATGAGAGTCTCTTCCCACATCTGGTCGAAGGTGAGCTTGGTGCGGTCTTCGGCCCGGCGGCGATAGTCGGTGTAGGTGGCGGGCAGTTTGGAGGCGAAGGGCGGCAAGGTTGCCTTGGTGAGAACCTTGATGTAGTTCATGAGGGCCGTTTGGGCGTCGCGCTTAGACTGCTCGTTCGTCTCGGCCACATAGATGAAGCGCTGGAAAAAGGAGTCGCGCGTGAGGCGTTCGATCTCCGGCTGGGCGACGCCGCTCTCCTGCAGGGCTTTCTGGTAGAGCTGGACCTTTTCCAACGTCTTCTCAAAGGGGAGAAAGACCTGGCCTGTCAGCATCGGCAGGCGTTTCTTGGCCGTGGAGACGATGGTCTCATCGGAGACGGAGGCGATGTAGAGCGGCGGGTGCGGCTTCTGCATGGGCTTGGGGTAGATGCTGATCTCCGGGTAGTGGTAAAAGCGGCCCGTATGATGGAAGGAGCTTTGGGAAAGGGCCTTTATCATCACGTCCAGGCCTTCTTCGAACCTGGCGCGGCTCTCCTCCATAGCAATGCCGAACCCGGCGAACTCCGCCGGCTGGTAGCCGCGCCCTACGCCTTGGATGAAGCGTCCGCGGCTCAGGCAATCCACGGCGGCCGTCTGCTCGGCGAGGCGAACGGGGTTGTTGAAGGGGAGGACGGTGACGGCGATGCCGATGCGGATGCGCCGGGTTCGCGCGGCGAGGTGCGCGGCCAGGAGCATCGCGTCGGACATCATGCCGTACTCGGAGAAATGATGCTCGGCGAGCCAGACGCTGTGGAAGCCCAACTCTTCGGCATATTCCATCTGTTCGAGCTGGCGCTCCAACTCATCGCGGTAGACATCGGGTCGCTTGGCGGCGTCCGGATGCTGTAAAAGGTTGAAGAGTCCGAATCGCATGGAGACGACCTCCTTTGCGCCGGGGATGGTTTTCATTAGTACTGCAGGGTGGTCCAAGGACTCCATGAAGAGGCGCTCAGTTTCACACTCCTCATGGGGAACGACTCGGAGGCGAGGAGGCCGCTGATGGTGGCAGTGGTCCAGCAGGAGAAGGTGAGAAGGTCGGCCAGGAAGGTGTCATAACCCTGGTGGTGATAGCCGAAGACCTCAACCGGCACGGCGAAGACGACGTAGCTGTTGCCGGACGAGGCGGCCTGCGCCTCTTCGGCCACCTCTTTGGCCGCCGCGAATCCGCGATACTGCATGCCGGTGCTGAGGCCCCGGTCCCGGCAGACGGCGCGCAGGCCCGGCTGCTGTTCGCTCGATAGGAGCGACTTCCAGGGCCATTCGCGCGACTTTTCCTCCACCGCCGTCTCGTCCACCACGATCCAGCGGAAGCCCTGCTTGGCCGCCGCCGCTCCTATGTTCGCGTCATAGCCGAGCTCCGGCGGGATGAAGCCTGAGGGCCGGAAGACTTCGCCGAAGATGTCTCGCATCGTCTTTGCGTGCTCGCCGATGGCCTGTTCCGCGGCCTCCACCGTCTGGTTGGTGAGCATCTTGTTGTTGTTGGCGCCCGCGGCAATCTCGATCTGGCCGCGCTTGGCAAGTTCGCCGACGCCCTCCACGATGTCCCGCTGCCCCGCCTCCTGCAACCGCATCAGAAGGGCGCCGTCTATGCTCAGGGTGGCCCGGCTCTTTGGCGATTGCATCAGTATCCTCACCAGGGGCCTGTACGCGCTTTCCGCGATCTTTTTGAAGAGGTCCTCCGGCTGGTCAGTGGCGAGGTGGAGATCGAGGACGGGGCAGAGGTACATGGGGCGGCCCTACTTCACGCCCGACTTTTTGAAGGCGGGCATGACTTCCTTGGCGAAGAGCTTCATGGAGGCCATGACCTGCTCATGCCGCAGGCCGCCGATCTGGAACTGGGCAAGGATGTTGTTGACGCCGCCGGCTTCGGCCTTCTTGATGAGCTCGATGCAGCGATCCGGGTCGCCGGCGAGCACCATATCGTTGGCCAGGAGCTTATCTATGGTGGGGTTGGTCCACCAATCGTAGCGGCGGTTGGCGGCGCGGGCGGTGGTGTCCGTTGAGCGTGGGCCGAAGAAGCGCTGGAGGCGGGAGATGTACCACATCACAGGCCCTTCCGCATCAGCCAGGGCCTGCTTGTTTGTAGGCGCGCAGTGAGCGCCCCAGAGGAGGCCGAATTCGGCGTCCTTTGGGGCGTGGCCCGCCAGCTTCCAGTTCTGGTGGTAGGTCTTGGCATCTTCGCAGGCCATGAAGAGCGGCTTGACGGCGGCCTGGCCCAGAGAGCGAAGACCCTTTTGCGGGTAGAGGACAAAGGAGTCTGCGCTGCCGGAAGCGGCGTAGAAGGGGGGATGGGGCTTCTGGATGGGCTTGGGGAGGGGCTGGATCTCGGGGAAGGAGATATATTTGCCCTTCCATTCGATGGTGTTGTTGGTCCAGGCCTCCTTCATGATTTCGATCCATTCGAAGAACATCTCCCGGCTCTCCAGGTGGTGGTCCTTGAATGTGTCCGGGCGGAAGGTGGCGAACTCCAGGTGGGTGACGCCGCGCCCGACGCCCATGTTCAGGCGGCCGTTGCTGAGGACGTCCAGCATGGCGTAGCGCTGGGCCAGGTGGATGGGATGGTGCATGGGCAGCAGGGCCACCCCTGGGCCAAGGCGGATGCGCTTGGTGCGCTGGGCAGCGGCGACGAAGAAGAGGTCAGGATTCGTGGAGTGGGAGTATTCGTAGGTGAAGTGGTGCTCCACGGCCCAGGCCGCATCGAAGCCAAGCTCGTCCGCCAGCTCTATCTGCTTGAGGCAGTTTTCGTACTGCTGCTGCTCCGTGTAGTGCTGGGGGAGGACCTCGATCTCAAAGAAGATGCTGAACTTCATCGCTTGGCTCCATTTCTCGGGAGGCCGAAGAGCCGCGCAGCATTGTCGTAGACCATCATGTGCCGCTCTTCAGCCGAGACTCCGCCCATCATCTCGTCCACAACACGCCGGGTCAGGGGATAGTCATTGATGTGATGGGGGAAGTCCGTGCTGAAGAGGATCTTGTCCACGCCCACATCATGGCGGTTGCGGATGCCGTAGAAGTCCCGGATGATGCCGAAGTACCAGTTGCGCTTCACGTATTCGCTGGGGAGGCGCTTCAGGGTGACGCCGGCCCATTTGCGATTGCGCCAATACCTATCATCCATCTGCTCCATGAAGAAGGGCACCCAGCCGATGCCTGTCTCGGACGCGATGAGCTTAAGGTTGGGGAAACGGTCAAAGATGCCATCGAAAATCATGTCCAGGATGATGAGGGGCATCTGCTGGAATTGCCCGGAGGCGAGGCCGCGGATGGAGCGGCTGGTGGAGGAGGGCGGGAGTTGACTCTGATAGGAGGCCAGGGAGATGTGCATGGAGATGGGCATCTCCAGCTCTTGTGCGGCGGCCCAGAAGGGATCGTCAGCCTTGGAGATGCCGGCGTTGCCGCTGGGCCAGGCGCTGATGGTGCCTGCGGCGAAGCCGCGCTTCTTGCCATCGCGCAGTTCGGCGACGGCCTTGTCTATGCCTAGGTGGGGGATCTGCTTCACGGCCTTGAGGCGCTTAACATCGGCCCCGCAAAAGTCCTCCAGCACCCAGCGGTGATAGGCCTCCAGCCCCGCCTGGTGGAACTCGGGGTCCTTCTCCTTCTTCTGGATGAAGTGGCGCATGGTGCGCTGAGGCGGGTAGATGACCTCCGCCTGGACGCCATCGAAATCGAGCTGGCGCAAACGGTCCTTGCCGATGTAGCAGCCGGGCTCGATGTTGGAGTAGCCTGCGCCGACCCAGCTGAACTTGTCATAGCCGTAGCCGGTGACGGTGACCAGGCCCAGCGGCTCCGGGGCGCTGTCCTTGCCGAAGGACCAAGCATCGCCGCCGGCTTCGTCCTTCACGAGCTTGGGCGCGCGGTCAACGAACTTTTTCGGGAGCCACTTCTCCCAGATATCGGGCGGTTCGATGACGTGGGAATCCGCGGAAATGATGCTGTATTCGGCCATGCGCTTCCTCCTGCCTCAAGGTGATGTAGGAGGAAGGTATCCGGAGACGGCCCAGGGGGACATGATGCAATCTGCCTAACGGCGTAGTGCAGCCGCACCAATTCGGCGAAGGATGCCGCAGGGGTAGGTGATTACGAAAGCCTGCGCCGCAGGCGGAGTGCGGATTTCGACGGCGGGAGGCTAGCGCACGGACTCTCGGCGGAGGTCGCGTCCCTCATTGACCACGGAGGCGAGGTTGCGAAAGCCCTCACTCCAGATGTGGAGGTGGCGCTCATAGGCGCGCTGCCACATCTCGCCCTGGGCGTGGCCGGTGTGTGTGAGCGTGATGAGGGTGTAATCGGCGCTGAGGCCATCCCAGGCCCACCTGGCGATGGTGGTGCCGAAGGCGCGGCGGACGCCATCATGGAGGAAGGAGTAGGCGATGCCTGCCGCGGGATCGAAGCCTTGGACGGAGCCTTCGATGCGCGTGCCGTCATCGAGGAGGAGCCGGTAATCGGCGCCGACATTGGCGGAAAAGGCGGCATCCCGCGCGAGCCAGGACTTGAGGCCTTCCGGGGTGATCAGCAGATCCCGGGCCTTGATCACGGAGCAGGCCAGGGTTGTGGAGAGATGCAGGGCGTTTGGCACGTCGCGATAGAAGGGGCTCACAGGGCTGGCGCAGCACTCCGATCAGCAGCGTTCTGCGGGCTAGGATACCACAGGAGACCTGGCGGGAACCGGCCGAAGGGAAGGGCTCTTACTCTTCCCACACCTTTCCCCAGGTGTGTATCCGTATACTTGGAGGTCGCGACGATCTGTTCGTCCATGGGACGTTTGCAGGGAGAACAACCTTCGCATGCACGATTGGGTGCTCTATCGAACGATTCTGAACAGGGCGCGCTCTGCGATGAAGACGCGCTTTGTGGGGCTTGCGCGCTATGACGCGGAGGAAGGGATGGTGCGTGTGGTAGCCCTGGCCGGGATGGAGTCCAGGACGTTCATGCGCGCGGTGAACGCCGTCTCTCGCATCCTGCCCGGGTTCGATGTGCTGGGCATCGAGTTCCCGGTGATCGCGAACCAGCACAGCCGGGAGTCCTACCTGGAGGGGAAGACGGTGCGCGCGCCGATCTCCGAGATCGCCAAGGGGATCGTCAGCTCAACGGTGATCGAGCTCGGCGGACGGCTGCTGGGGATGAAGCACGGGATGGTCTGCCCCATCACCGTGAAGCAGAAGGTGGTGGGTGCGCTGGTCTTCTATCTCCCCAAGCCGTTCACGGAGGAGCAACGGAAGATCGGGGAGGCCTTCGCGCGGCAGACGGCACTCACGTGGGAAAATATCGAAGTGACGATGGAGCTGGAGCAGCAGATCGCGGCACTGGAGCGCAAGCGGCGGCTCATCATTGACCAGGACCCGGTGCTGCAGCAGGCGCTGACGAAGGCGGACGGGCCGCTGAGCTATGAGGACCTCTCCATCAACCAGCAGACGCACGAGGTGCTGTTCGACGGCGCGCGGATAGACCTGACGAACCTGGAGTTTGAGCTGCTGGCCTGCTTCATGCGCTACCCGGGACGTCCGCTCACCAGGGAAGAGCTTGCACGGCAGGTGTGGGGAAACCACCGGGGCAGCGCCTCCAACTTCGTTGACGTGACGGTGATGCATCTGCGCCGCAAGCTGGAGGGCGAAGAACGCCCCAGGCTGATCCACGCGGTGCGGGGGCATGGCTACGTGCTGCACAAGGACGGCGCGATCGAAGGCGAGTAGGGCGGCGTTGCCAGGAGAGATTCGCGCAGGTATAGTGTCGGCGCGCTACACCACCTCCGGAGTTACCGCCCATGGCAAAGAACACCCAGCCCCTGCCTGACGTTACGCGGCACGAGACCCAGCCCTTTTGGGAGGGATGCCGCCGCGGCGAGCTGATGATCCAGCGGTGCGCGTCCTGCCGCACCTGGATATGGTATCCGCAGGATGTCTGCCATGTCTGCAACGCCAAGGACCTGGGGTGGGAGAGGGTGAGCGGCAAGGGGAAGGTCTTTTCCTGGGTGCTTTCGCGGCAGGCGCTGCACCCGTGGTTCGCGGACAAACTGCCACTGATCGTGGCGCTGGTGGAGCTGGACGATGCGCCGGGCGTGCGCTTCACGACGAATATCCTCGATTGCACGCCGGAACAGGTGAAGCTCGGCATGCCGGTGAGCGTGGTCTTCCAGAAGATAAACGACCAGATCACGCTGCCGTACTTTAAGCGGGCCTAGCTTCAGACGATCTTTTGGGCCTGCAGGAATCCGCGCACCGCTTTTGTGAATCCCGGCGCGTTATCTGATGGCACGCTGTGTCCGGCTTTGGGCACATCCACGATTGCGCAGTCGCCGATGTCCTTTTGCATCTGACGGGCGACCTCCGTCGCAAGGAATTCGCTGCGGCCGCCGCGGACGATGAGGGTGGGCGTTCTGATGCGCGGGACGAAGGGCGCGAGGTTTTCAAAGAGGGGCTTCCCCAGGGGCTTCTCCATCTGGGCGACGCGCCGGTAATCGTACTTCCAGGTCCACTGGCCTCCCGGCAGCCGCCGCACGCTCCACCGCAGGCGCTCCCGATGCTCCTCCACCGGGCGGTAGCGATTGCGCGCCGCCTCCCGCTGGACGAAGTCCTCAAAGCTGGGCAGAAGGAGCTGGTGCTTGGCCGTGCTGCGGTAGCGGAGGAGGTTGGCGTTGTTCACCACGGGCCCGACTTCGACGAGGACGATGGAGCGCAACCGCTCCCGGTGGCGCGCCGCGTAGATGATGCCGATGTGCCCGCCCAGGGAGAGGCCGATGAGAGTGAACCGCTTCCGCACTTTGGAGTTCACCAGGCGAAGGAGGTCGCGCATGAAGGCGCCCCCGGTGTAGGAGAGTCGTTTCGACCAATCGCTATCGCCGTGGCCGCGCCAATCGAGGGCGAGGATGTGGTAATCGTTTGCCATGGCGCGGGCGAAGTCGTCCCAGATGTGGGCCGTTTGCAGGCTGCCGTGGAGGAGGACAAGGGTCGGCTTGCGAGGGTTGCCCCACTCAAGGTAGTGGAGGCGCATGCCGGGCGTCTGGAGGTAGCGATCGCGGAAGGTGGGAGGCGTCATTGGCGGGGTATCGGTGGGATGATGCTATGAGCGCCCCTTGGGTGAGTCAAGGCGCATGCCGGGCTAGAGGTTGCGGATGACCTCCTGCGTGAACTCGGTGGTGGAGGCTTTGCCGCCGAGGTCCTGGGTGCGAACCTGGCCCTTCCTGAAGACGTTGAAGATGGCCGCTTCCATGCGGTCGGCGGCGGAGCCTTCGCCGATGTGGCGGAGCATCATGACAGCGGTGAGCATCATGGCAGCTGGGTTGGCGATGTTCTTGCCCGCGGCCTCAGGCCAGCTGCCGTGGACGGCTTCGAAGACGGCGGCTTCGCTGCCGATGTTGGCGCCGGGGACGACGCCGATGCCGCCGACGAGGCCCGCTGCCAGGTCAGAGATGATATCGCCGTAGAGGTTGGAGGTGAGGAGCATATCGAACTGGTGGGGCTCGGCAACGAGCTGGAGGCAGGTGTTGTCCACGATCATCTCGGTGTACTTGATGTTGGGGTAGCGCTTGGCGACGGCCCGGGCGCATTCCAGGAAAAGGCCATCGGACAGTTTCATGATGTTGGCCTTGTGGATGGCGGTGACCTTCTTGCGCCCGTTGCGCAGGGCGTAGCGGAAGGCGAATTCGGCGATGCGGGTGGAGGCTTTTTCCGTGATGATCTTGAGGCTTTCGATGACGCCGGGGATAACCTCATGCTCCTTGCCGGCATAGAGGTCTTCCGTGTTCTCCCGGATGATGACGAGGTCTATATCGGTATAGAGGGCCTTGACGCCGGGGATGCTTTTCACGGGGCGGACGCAGGAGTAGAGATCGAGGCGCTGGCGGATGCCGACGTTGATGGAGGGATAGCCTTCGCCGATGGGCGTGGTGATGGGGGCCTTGAGCGCCACTTTGTTCTTGGCGATGGAGTCCAGGGTCCCATCGGGCAGGAGCTTGCCTGTCTTTTCGCGGGCGAGCTGGCCGACGAGGACCTTTTCCCAGGTGACGGCGACGCCTAAGGCTTCGATGACCTGGACCGCGGCGCGGGCGACTTCCGGCCCGATCCCATCGCCTTCGATGAGGGTGACGGTATGCTTTGCCATCGGCGTTCTCCTGATGACTTCCTCTCTCCAGTATAGCGGCAGGCGGAGAAGAGACCTCTCACCAGTGCCCTCTCGCAGCGCGCAGGCGAGCACAGCGACGGGAGCGATAGAGGTTGCGTGGGCAACGCATTCCGAGGTAGGGCAGGCCTTAGGCCGCCCGTCCCAAGGAGGCGCGGGGCACGCGTCCCTGCAGCGGAAGGCCCTCAGCGCGTACCCCTACCAGGGATGCCGTGTGGCGGAAGGACTCCTTGTAGCGCATGTTTCGCAAAGCCGGCAGCGCTCTCTGTTGCGCTGCTGTTGAATCTGGAAAAGCCCAAGCACGAGGCTGGTTGTCACGCCTTGTCACTGGCTTGTCACGGTGGTTTGTAGCGCTTTGTAGCGCCGCTGTAGCGCTGCCTTGTGCCGCACCACTACACCGTCGCCTGGCTCGTCCTCTGAAGGGCATCACTGAACACCCTCTCGAAGCGCTCCGTCTCCTCCTCCTGAAGCCTTTGCCGAGAGTCTCGTTGCTGTGCCTTGTTCTTCAGGGAGTGGCGGAGCATCAAGCGTAGCCCCGCCCGCTCCTGTGGAAGGTTCAGATGATGGTTCTTGATGGTTCCTGGGAGGACGCTGTGTCCCCCGTCACTCTGTTGGGGGACCACAGCGGGAGGACAGGCTGTCCCCGCCATGCGTCGCAGTGACGCACCATTCAGGGAGCGGCGTGTAGCGCTGGCGCGGGGCTAGCGGGCCGGCTCGGCGACGCAGATGTTGCGGAGAAGGCCGATGCCTTCGATCTCGACTTCCACAACATCGCCGGGGCGCATGGGGCCGATGCCGGAGGGGGTGCCGGTGAAGATGAGGTCGCCGGGGAACAGGGTCATGAAGCGCGAGATGTGGGCCACCTGGCGGGAGACCTTGAACATCATCCGGTCGGTGGGGGCCTCTTGGACGATTCTGCCGTTGAGCCGGGTCATGAGGCGGCGGCCCTCCGGCCTAAGGCCGGTGACGATGACGGGTCCGATGGGGGCAAAGGAGTCATACGATTTGGCGCGCGCCCACTGGCCGTCCTTGGACTGCTGTTCGCGGGCCGTGACATCGTTCCCGCAGGTGTAGCCTAGGATGACATCGAAGGCTTGCTCCTCCGGGACGTTGCGGCATCGCTTGCCGATGACGGCGACGAGTTCGCCTTCGTAGTCAATGCGTCCCGCGCCGGTGGGGATGACGATCTCTTCGCCGGGGCCGATGACGGCGGTGGGGGCTTTGAGGAAGACGAGCGGCTCGGGAGGAAGGTCGGAACCCATCTCCTTGGCGTGCTCAAGATAGTTGCGCCCCAGGGCGGCGATCTTGGTTGGCTTGACGGGCGGCAGGAGGGTGAGCCTTTCGAGCCTGCCCGCCAGGCGGCCTTTCTTGAGGCCGGTGAAGGGATTGCCCGAGGCGGCATAGACGTTCGCGCCTTCCACGATGCCGTAACGCTGCCGCCCGTCCTTGCGATAGCGGACGATGCGCATGGTCAGCCTCCCAGGCAATCGCCGACGGCGAGGCCGGAGGCAGCGACGTATTCGGCGGCCGACTGCTTCGGGCCGCCTGAGGGCTGAAGGCGCTGGAGCAGGAGGGCCCCGCCCCAGGAGGAGACGAGGATGCCATCGGCAGTGAGGCTGAGGACCCTTCCCGGCTTTTCGACGGATTCCGAGGAGAGGAGCTTGCAATCGAAGAGTTTCAGCTTCGCGCCCTTGTAGGTGGTCCATGCGCCGGGCTGCGGGTTCGCGCCGCGGATGATGGTGTAGACCATGCTCGCGGGGAGGTCCCAGCGCACCTGGGCGTGCTCCTCCTTGGCGATGGGCTCATAGGTGGCCCTGGCGTGGTCTTGCGGCGTGCGCGGCGCTTTGCCGGTGCGCACCAGCTTTACGGCTTCGGCGATCGCCTCCACGCCCATGGGGAAGAGCTTGTTGAAGTAGAGGCTGCCCAAGGTGTCGTCGGGAGCGATGGCGCACTCCTTTTGCAGGAGGATGGGGCCGGTGTCTATGCCCTTATCCGGCCAGAAGATCGTAAGGCCGGTCTTGGCGCGGCCTTGCCAGATGGCCCAGTTCATGGCGCTTGCGCCCCGGTGGAGAGGTAGGAGCGACGGGTGGTACTGGATGCTCTGGAGGCGCGGCTGAAAGAGGACGCGCTCGGGGAGGATATCGGTCACGTAAGCCATGACGCAGAGGTCTGCCTCGAGGGCGGCGTAGCGGTCAAAGACCTCGTGCCTCTTCAGGTCGCGGGTGCCGAAGAGTGGCAGGCCCTTTGCGTGGGCGCCGGCCCAGAGGGGGTCCGGCTTTGCGCCTTCCTTCGGCGCAGGGGCGGAGACGCCGACGACGGCTTCGCCCTGCTCCAGGAGGCGCTTGAGGACAGCCTCGCCGAAGGGGGCCTGGCCGATGAGGAAGATGCGCATGAACTGCGTGCTTTCAGGATGAGATTCCCACCCATGATAGCTGGGGATAATATCCTGTCAAACACGATAAAAAGCGCAGAGGACAAAAAAAGACCCCGCAGCCGGCTGCGGGGTCTTTTTACTTCAGCGTGTAGCTGAGGCTGGGATTACCAGCGCTTGGAGCCGCCCTGGCCGCCGAACGAACGGCCGCCGGGGTTGCCACCGCGCATGCCGCCCTGGCCGCCGCGGTCTTCGCGGGGGCGGGCTTCATTCACGGTCAGGGGACGACCCTTGAGCTCTTTGCCGTTGAGGGCCTTGATGGCCGTCTCAGCTTCGGCATTGTTGGACATCTCCACAAAGCCGAACCCGCGGGACCGGCCAGTGTAACGATCCGTTACGATCTGGGCCGAGTCCACCTTCCCGTGTGCGGAGAAGGCGGCGTTGAGCTCTGTATCGGTGTACTCATAGGGCAGATTGCCGACGTAAATCTTCATGTGGCGCTCCTTTCAAAAGCGATTCTCCTAGAGTCCAGGGGCAAGCGCCGCATGTGCGTCGTCAATCCGGCAACGAACTCACAGAATCGAGCGCGAACCAAGAACCTAGAACATATGTAGTATACCACAGAGTCAAGGGAGGCATGGCGCACGCCTGTTAGGGCGTGGTTCCCAGGGCGCTCTGTTCGTGCTTGTCCTGCCTGATTCGGGTGAGCTTGAAGGACTTGATGTACCAGCGCCCGCCGAGCTTGACATATTCCTCCTGATAGTGGCCGTAGCCCTTCCAGGAGTTTTTGCCGTAGTCCACGAAATCGAACATGGACCAGATGCCCTTGGCGGTGGTCTCGCTTGTCAGTTCGATCTCCGGCATGAAGCCGTAGTGGACGCTGACAGCATCGCGGACGACGCCTTTGACGCGCTCGACGATGGCCTGGCGGCCCCGGGTGATGACGTCACTGGAAGTCGGCGAGATGGAGACGGCGTCTTCCGCGAAGACTTCGCCGAACTCCTTCCATCGTTTCGTATCGAGATAGCGGAAGTAGCGGGCCTTGAGCCCTTTAATCTCCTCCAGGTCTTGCCAGCGAGCGTCCATAACATATCCTCCTTGCCTGCGTTGAAGGGCAGGGGGACATTATCGGCGATGCGTCCACAGGCGCTTGCGCCGGTGGGCTAGAGTATGCGGTAGCCCTTTGATTCCCGGAGGCGCCGATGGCCGCACTAGCACTTGAGGAGAGACGCCTGACCTTTGAGACGGTGGCAGAGCATCTCTGCACGAATGTGCCGATCGCGCCGCCGGATGCGACGGCGAGGGAGATGCGGATGGCGATGGAAGGGAAGCGGTACGAGGCCATCGTGGACGTGGCGATCTGCGAGGGGACGGAGCTGGTGGGGTTGGTGAAGATAGAGGATGTGCTGGCGGCTGCCCCTGAGACAACGGCGCGCGAGCTGATGGACGATGATCCGCCGGTGGTGACGCCGGAAATAGATCAGGAGGTGGCGGCATGGAAGGCGGTGCGCCACGGGCAGAACAGCCTGGCCGTGGCGGACGCGGGCGGGCGGTTCCTGGGGTTGATCCCGCCCCAGCGTCTGCTCTCAGTGCTACTGGCGGGGCACCAGGAGGACATCGCGAGGCTGAGCGGCTACCTGGCGAGCACGACCCTGGCGCGGGAGGCGGCGATCGAGCCGGTGAGGCGGCGCTTCTGGCACCGCCTGCCGTGGCTGATCGTGGGGCTCATCGGCGCGCTGCTGGCGGCAGACGCGGTGGGCGCGTTCGAAAGAAGCATCGAAGAGAACGTGCTCCTAGCCTTTTTCATCCCAGGGGTCGTGTACCTGGCGGACGCCGTGGGGACGCAGACGGAGGCGATCGTGGTGCGGGGCTTTTCGGCGGGCGTGGGGGTGCGCCGCATCTTTAGGCGCGAGGCGCTGACGGGCGTGCTGATGGGGGCCGGGCTCGCGATCGCGGTGCTGCCGCTGGTCTGGTGGCGCTGGGGAGATGCGGATGTCGCGGGCGCGGTGAGCCTATCGCTCTTCCTGGCCTGCTCCGTGGCGACGGTGGTGGCGATGGTCCTGCCTGCGGTGCTCCACAAGATGGGAAAGGACCCGGCGTTCGGCAGCGGGCCGCTGGCCACAGTCATCCAGGACTTGCTCTCTATCGTGATTTACTTGGGCATCGCGAAGGCGATGATCTAAGCGCTACGAACGGCTGGAGGTGCTCGGTATGCCGATGCGAGGGAAGGTTGCCATCGTGACCGGGGCGGGGAGCGGGATCGGGCGGGCAACGGCCATCGCCTTTGCCAAGGAGGGGGCGCACGTTGTGCTGGCGGACATCAACGGGGCGGAGGCGCAGAAGACGGCGAAGCAGCTGGGCGCAGGGGTGAAGCACCTGGTGGTTCAGGCGGATGTCTCGAAGGTTGCCGATGGGCGAAGGATGGTGGCGGAGGCGTATAAGACGTTTGGCCGGGTGGACGCGCTGGCGAACGTGGCGGCCATCTACCCGCGCCTGCGTGTGCTGGAGATGACGGAGGATTTCTGGGACAAGACGATGGCGGTGAACCTGCGAGGGCTCTTCTTCTGCTGCCAGGCGGCGATGCGCGTGATGGCGGAGCAGGGGAGCGGCGCGATTGTGAATATCGCCTCGGGGTCGGCCTTTCGGCCCATAGAAGGGCTGGCGGCCTATTCGGCGGCGAAGGGGGGCGTTGTAGCGGTGAGCCGTGTGCTGGCGCTGGAGGGGATCAAGCGCGGCGTGCGCACGAATGTGGTGGCGCCCGGGGCGACGGAGACAGAGGGCCTGCATGCGATGTTCGGGGAACAGGGAGTGCGGGATGTGGGCGCAGGGATGGTAGGCGGGAAGATCATGACGCCGATGGAGATAGCGCCGGCCATCGTCTTCCTCTGCTCGGACGAGGCATCGGGGATCAACGGGGCGATCCTGAACGTGAATCGCGGCGATTACATGATCAGCTGATGGGGAGATGGGGGAATGAAATTGATTCGCGAACGCGCAACGCGCCCAAACGGCAGAGAGCAAGCTTGTGCTGGCCTACGATGCTCTGGGGCTGACGGCGTTATCCTACCAGATGCAGCCGGGAGCCTCGGCGATATAGGGGTTCTTGAGGGGCGTGGGCTTGATGGCTGACGCGGGGATGACGATGGGTCCGCGCTCCCGGGACGGGAGCAGGACGGTGGCCTTCCCCGGGGTCGCGATCTCGCCGCGCTGGTTCTCGCACCAGATGTCCAGCTCGACGATGTTGTTAGGGCCCTCCTGGCGCTTGCCGGTGATCTTGGCCTTCACCCACTGGACGTCGCCGTGGTAGTTGAACTTGCGCGATTGGTCTGACTCCTTCCAGAGGAAGCCGTCATCGCCCATCCAGTTCGTGAGGTAGTGACAGATCCAGGATGTGCGCATGACGCCGTAATCGTAGGCGGCGGGGTTGCCGACTTTCTTGGCGCGGACGTTGTCCCAGTGGACGCGCTGGGCGGGCTCCCAATAGCCGTATTCGTTCTTGGTGTAAAAGGTGGGGATGCGCTTGCGGTTGAGGTAGCCTAGGCGCAAGGGGGCGATGCGGAAGACGCCCCAGCCCCAGCCCTGGTGCCAGGCCATCACTTCCAGGGTGGTCAGGGGGCCTTTCACCATGGTGGGCATAGGCATGCCGACCGAAACATCTTCCCAGTAGAGGGGCGCATCGCCCCGGCGGAGCTCGTTCTCATAAGCCTTGTCTATCTCGTCCAGCTCGGCCTGGGTGTAGACCTTCTGCTCGATCTTCATATATTTGCCCGTCTTCTCCGAGGCTTCGCGCTCCACGTGGAAGAAGTAGTAGCGATAGACGGCGACGAGTTCATCGTTCTGGTTCACGTATTCCTTGCGGTGGTAGACGATGGCCGCCTTGCCGCCGCCGAACTCGCTACGCTTCTCTTCCACGCCTTCGATGAAATAGTTCATCTTGATGCTATCGCCTGGGCGGATGGGGCGGATCCAGTGCCAATCAGAGCCGCTCTGGTAGTTGGGGACACCGACGAGGGCGTGGGCGCCCGCCTGGCGGATGTTGGGCGGGATCTTGCCGACGGAAGTTTCGCCCATGGTGGTGACGTACATGGGCGGGGCGATGAGGCCGAACCAGCGGGATTTGGCGGCGTAGCCCGGCTCGGTGAAGAGGGGATTGTCATCGCCGTAGCCGAGGCAGAAGTGGCGGATGCTGTCCAGGTGCGCCTCGCTGTTGAAGGGGGGCGGCTGCGGGATGAGGACGCCGATGCGGGCGCGCATCGCCTGCAGGCCCTCGGGCGTGATCTTGCCGGACATCTCGTGGAGATCGGCGTTCGTGGTCATGGCGCACCTCCGGGGAAGTGGCGCAAGTATAGCAAGAGCCGCGCAATGAGCGGGAGGGAACGAGCTACACCGCCATCTGCAGCTGTCTCGCAGCCTCGGGGCGCTGGATAGCGATGGCGTCGCTGCGCTGGTGGAAGCCGTGGCGCTGCTGCATGGCGGCGGCCAGGCTTGCGATCTGGCCCTGGTAGCGATTGGGGGCGTAGGCGCCGGGATACATCCGGCGGTAGTGGCGTGAGAGATGCGGGTAGGTGGCATCGAGCCGGTCCATGAAGTGGAGCTTGGTGCCGCCCTGCAGGCGGAGCGGCGCCGCGCCGAAGAAGCGCGCCCCGTGGGAGGCTGCCTCGCGGGCGACCTCCTCCATGTTCTCGTAGCTGTCTGTGATGTTGGGGACGACGGGCGCCATAAGGACGCCTGCGTTGACGCCCACCTGGACCAGGCGTTCCAGGGCGCGCAGGCGCTGTCGCGGCGGAGGCGTGCCCGGCTCGAGGCGTTCCCAGAGGGCGCGATCGAGGGTGGTGAGGCTGAAGCAGACGGTTGCGCCTGCGCGGCGGTTGAGGCTCGCCAGCACATCGGCGTCGCGGACAATCATGGTGCCTTTGGTGATAAGGGATGTGGGCGTGCGGTAGTCGCGCAGGGCCTTCAAGATTCCCCTGGTGAGCTTGTATTTGCCATCGATGGGCTGGTACGGGTCTGTGGCGGTGCCGATGGTGACGTGCTCGCGCTGCCAGGATGGACGGGAGAGCTCCAGGCGGATAACCTCCGGCGCATTCGTCTTCACGATGATGATGCCGGTGAAGTCGCCGCCCGGGTTGAGATCGAGCTGGGCGTGGTAGCGGCGGGCGAAGCAATAATGGCAGGAGTGGACGCAGCCGCGATAGTGGTTCACGGACCACTTGAACCACATGCCGTGAACGCGGTTCAGGAGGGACTTGCAGGGAGCTTCATCGTAGAGGACCTTCGGCATCGAGGGTCGTCCTTCCCAGGCATGGGGCGCGTTTTTGGTTCGGCGAACGCTGTGTGACAGACGCCGCTTGCGGAATGCGGAGGGCCACACTACGATTAGAACGCCTGTTCGGTCAAGAGCCGCGACGCGAAGAGGCTTCCCGAGGCATGCGCTCAGTGTGAGGCTGACGCGCCCCAGGGAGCCTGCCACGGCGAGCGGCCGCGACCATGCCGGGCAAGACTATTGACAGAAATGAGGATTGGAGAGACAACTATGGCGAGCTTCATCAAAGAAAAAGAGGACACTTTCGACATGCCAGCGACCGAATCAGAGAAAGAGAAGGCGCTTGAGATCGCTGTCTCGCAGATCGAAAAGCAGTACGGCAAGGGATCGGTGATGCGGCTGGGCGAAGCCGGGAAGCGGTTCGTGGTGGACGTCATCCCCACAGGCTCCCTGGCCCTGGATATGGCGCTGGGCATCGGCGGCGTGCCGCGCGGGCGCATCATTGATATCCACGGCGCGGAGTCATCGGGCAAGTCCACCCTGGCGCTGCACATCATCGCGGAGGCGCAGAAGATGGGCGGCACAGCGGCGTACATTGACGTGGAGCACGCGCTGGACCCGGGGTATGCGCGGAAGATCGGCGTGGACGTGGACAATCTCTATATCTCCCAGCCCGATTATGCGGAGCAGGCGCTTGAAATCACGGAGGCGCTGGTCCGCAGCGGCGCGATTGACGTGGTCATCGTGGACAGCGTGGCGGCCCTGGTGCCGCGAGCGGAGGTGGAAGGTGACATGGGCGACCCGCAGATGGGCCTCCAGGCGCGACTGATGTCCCAGGCGCTGCGGAAGCTGACCTCGGCCATCAGCCGCTCCAAAACGTGCGCGATCTTCATCAACCAGTTGCGCGAAAAGGTCGGTGTCGTCTTCGGCAATCCCGAAGTGACGCCGGGCGGGCGCGCGCTGAAGTTCTACGCCTCCATCCGCATTGACCTTCGCCGGCAGGATTCGATCAAGGTGGGCGACGAGATTAAGGGCAATCGCGTGAAGGCCCGCGTTGTGAAGAACAAGATGGCGCCGCCATTCCGCGTGGCGGAGTTCGAGATCATGTACGACCGCGGCATCAGCCGCGAGGGCGACATCATTGATCTGGGCGCCCAGCTGGGCATCATCAAGAAGACCGGGTCGTTCTTCGCCTTCGGCGAGACGAAGCTGGGCCAGGGGCGCGAGAATGCGAAGCAGTTCATCTCCCAGCACAAGGAGATCGGCACGGCGATCGAGAAGCAGATAC
This sequence comes from Chloroflexota bacterium, assembly GCA_016875535.1. Lineage (NCBI taxonomy): Bacteria > Bacillati > Chloroflexota > Chloroflexota bacterium. The sequence goes on along the minus strand of VGPF01000021.1, from coordinate 1,923 downwards.
GGCAGACGGCATCCAATGCGCCGCAGCCTGTGGTGCTTAATGAAGAAGAGGATGAGGAGGAAGAGGAGTAGTCGAAATCGCGGGAGTTTTACCGGTACGATGAGTCGAGGGGTTGTGGCGCAAAAAGTAAGCGCTACAACCCCTCGTATTTGACGGGGGTTTGCGTGCGGCGTATAGTATCGGGTTACTACGTGTAACGAGTAACCCATCCAGCGCCGCATTTTCTCATCTGACATACAAGCGATACCGGCATTGTGATGGCTGCGCAAGGCAGCTTGCGCATTGAGGAGGAATCATGGAGCGGCCCCAGTTTAAGCCCCTCCGCAGAGCCTACGGATTCGACGAAGTCTCCATCGTCCCCGGCGACGTCACGATCAACCCCGATCAGACGAACCTTGATCTCAAGCTCGGCAGCGTCACGCTCAGGATCCCTGTTCTCGCTGCCGCGCTCGATGCCCTCTCCTCTCCAAAGACCGCCGTTGCGATGAGCCAGCTTGGCGGCATGGCAGTTATCAATCTCGAGGGCCTCCAGGCCCGCTACGCCAACCCCGATGAAATCTTCCAGCACATCCTCTCCGTCCCCCAGAAAGAGGCGACGGGGACGCTGCAAAAGGCCTACTCGGCGCCAATCCAGGAGAAATTCATCACGGACCATGTCCGTGAGGTGAAGAAGGCGAAGGCGATCTGCGCCGTTTCCATGACGCCCGCCTGGACGAAGAAGCTGGCCCCGGTGGCCGTCGAGGCTGGGGCGGATATCATCGTGGTGCAGTCAACAGTGACGACGGCGCGGCACATCTCCAAGAGTGTCAAGGGACTTATCATCTCCGAGCTGATCCAGAAGCTCGGCGTTCCTGTCGTCGTCGGCAATGCCGTGAGCTTCAGCGGCTCGCTGGAGCTGATGGAGCAGGGGATAGACGCCCTGCTGGTCGGCGTGGGCCCTGGGGCGATCTGCACAACGCGCGAAGTGATCGGCGTTGGGGTGCCGCAAGTGACGGCGACGATGGACTGCGCGGCGGCCAGGGAAGAGTTCAAGCGGCGGACGGGGAAATACATCCCCATCATCACGGACGGAGGCATCCGCACCGGGGGAGATCTGTGCAAGGCCTTTGTCGCGGGGGCGGACGGCGTGATGCTCGGCTCCCAGCTTACGGCTTCCGATGAGGCGCCGGGCAAGGGCTACAGCTGGGGCATGGCGAGCCCGCACATGGACCTGCCGCGCGGCACGCGCATCAAGGTCGGGAGCAAGGGGGCGCTGAAGAAGATTCTCTTTGGACCATCGTCTGTCTCAGACGGGACCGAGAACTACATCGGCGCGCTGCGGACGTGCATGGGTTACTGCGGCGCCTTCACGATCCAGGACTTGCACCGGGCTGAGATGGTGGTGGCTCCTGCAATAAGGACCGAAGGCAAGTATCACCAGCTGACCCAGACGATGCAGTAGGCCTCTCCTTCGCCTTATTTACCTAGCCCCGGCACACCTAAGTAGTTGCCCTTCGCCTCTCTTTTGCCTATCTGGAAGAGTAGGCCTTGGGTTGTCATAAACTGTTACCGAAATATTACTCTTCTCCCGTTGTGCTGGCGTCCGTGTGGGTTTAGTGTGTGATTGATGTGAAGAGTGTGAGAATCCACTGGTGCAGGTGGTACGGGGGAAACGTCGCCGGGGGTTCCAAGGACGACCTTTCATGGAGGGGTATATGAGAAGTCCCCCGCCCTAGGATTTTCTTGGACACGGAATTGGGGCATGATGCCACAAACTCAAGGAGGTGTCCATGATGGATGGAAAGGGCGAGGGAGCACTTGATCGAGGCCGCGTTGAGCGAGGGAGATTCTCCTCTCGGCGCAAGAGCGGAGCGGTGATGCGGCTGCTGCATGGGGAAGAGTTGGACGCGCTGTCCCGGGAGTTGGGCGTCACGGCGGCGACCC
>VGPF01000020.1 GCA_016875535.1 Chloroflexota bacterium | reverse complement strand
CCGCCACCGGGGAAATCGGCTATAATAGGTCGTCACTTTTTCCGTCCGGAACCTTGTCGTTTGTCCAAGGGGGTCCACCGTGAGCCAGTGGCAAGAGCGGGCAGCCAAGGTCTACATGACCACGAACAAGCGCGTGCCGCTGACGATCGAGCGCGGCAAGGGCGTGTGGGTGTGGGACGATTCCGGCAAGAAGTACCTGGACTTTGTGGGGGGGTGGGCCGTGAACACCCTAGGCCACAGCCACCCGGCCATGGTGAAGACGCTTGCCGCGCAGTCCAAGAAGCTCATCCAGACCTCCAACCAGTTCTATACGATCCCGCAGGTCCAATTGGGCGAGCTGTTGGTGAAGAACTCCTGCATGGACCAGGTCTTCTTCTGCAACAGCGGCGCTGAGGCGAACGAGGGGGCCATCAAGCTGGCCCGGAAGTACGGGAAGCTGAAGCGCAACGGGGCGTACGAGATCATCTCGACGGAGGGCTCCTTCCACGGGCGAACCCTGGCCGCCGTGGCCGCAACGGGCAACCCGCACTACCAGGAGAACTTCCTGCCGATGCCCAGCGGCTTTGTCCACGTGCCGTATAACGACATCGAGGCAGTGATGAGCGCGACGACGGACAAGACGTGCGCGGTGCTCATCGAGCCGGTCCAAGGCGAGAACGGCGTCATCGTGCCCTCCAAGGAGTACATGCGGCAGCTGCGGAAGTGGTGCGACGAGAAGGGCCTCCTGCTTATCTTTGACGAAGTGCAGACGGGCATCGGCCGGCTGGGCACGCTCTTCGGCTATGAGGCCTTCGGCGTGGAGCCGGACGTGATGAGCCTGGCAAAAGGCCTGGGCGGCGGCGTGCCCATCGGCGCCTTCCTGGCCAAGAAGCACGCGGCGGTGCTGACCCCAGGCGACCACGGGACGACCTTCGGCGGGAACCCGCTGGCCTGCGCCGTAGGCTGTACGGTGGTGGACTATGTGCTGAAGCGAAAGGTCTTGGCGAACGCGAAGAAGAGCGGAGCGCGACTGACCAAGGACCTGCAGAAGCTGCAGAAGAAGCACGCCTTCATCACGGAGGTGCGCGGCCAGGGCCTGCTCCAAGCCGTCCAGTTCAAGGACGATATCTCGGGCGACGTGCTGACGGCCGCCATCAAGCACGGGCTGCTGGTGAACGCGCCGCGGCCGAACACCCTGCGTTTCATACCGCCGCTGGTCATCACGACGCATGAGGTGGATGAAGGGGTGAAGCGGCTGGGGAAGGCCATCGCCGAAGTGGCAAAGGCGAAGGGGCTGAAGTAGGAAGGGATCTCCTCTACAGATCGCACAGATAGATACCCGATATGAAGAAGAGCAAGAACGCTGTCCTCACATATTTACTGATAATCGAAGCGACCGAAGATCCTGACTTCTTCGGATTCTTTGCGCCTGACCTGGATGACTTCACTGGCATAGGCACTTCAATCGCAGATTGTGTTCATAAGGCCCGACAGGGAATCAAGGAACATACCGCGCTCTTGCGGACTTATGGATTCCCCGTCCCCAGGCCGAGCAGAAAACCTGTAATCACTTTTCTGCGCTAGGCAGAGTCGGAAGGACATTTGTATGGCTGAAAAAGTAGTGCTTGCATACAGCGGCGGGCTGGACACCTCCGTCGCGATACGGTGGATCAAAGAGACCTACGGCATGGACGTGGTGACGCTGACCATTGACCTTGGCGGCGCCTCCAACCTGGCCGGGGTGAAGGAGCGCGCCCTGAAGACGGGCGCCGTGAACGCTTACGTGGTGGATGCGAAGGAGACCTTCGTCAACGACTTCATCATCCCGGCGCTGAAGGCCGATGCCGTCTATGAAGGGGTCTACCCCCTGGCGACGGCCCTCGGCAGGCCGCTCATCGCGAAGCTCCTGGTGGAGATCGCGCGGAAGGAGAAGGCGACGGCGATCGCCCACGGCTGCACGGGCAAGGGGAACGACCAGGTGCGCTTCGATGTCAGCACCCATGCCCTGGCGCCGGACCTGAAGGTCATCGCCCCTGCGCGCGAGTGGGACATGACGGACCGCCAGGCGGAGATCGCCTACGCCAAGAAGCACAACATCCCCCTGACGGTGACGGCGGAGAAGCCCTACTCCACGGACGAGAACCTGTGGGGGCGCAGCATCGAAGGCGGCAAGCTGGAGAACGCGATGACGGAGCCGCCGGAGGAGATCTACGCCTGGACCAAGTCCGCGAAGGATGCGCCGGAGAAGGCGGAGTACGTGGAGATCGGCTTTGAAGAGGGGGCGCCCGTCTCCTTGGACGGGGAGCGCCTGAGCGGCATCGCGCTCATCAGCCAGCTGCACGCCCTGGCGGGCAGGCACGGCGCGGGGCGCGTGGACCATCTTGAAAACCGGCTCGTCGGCATCAAGTCGCGGGAGATTTACGAAGCGCCCGCCGCAACGGTGCTGCTCCAAGCCCACCTGGCGCTTGAGGGGATGACCCTCAGCAAGGACCAGGCGCGCCTGAAGGCGAAGATCGCCCAGGAGTATGCCGACCTTATCTATAACGGCCTCTGGTTCACTGCCTACCACCAGGACCTGGCGGCCTATGTGGCCAGCACCCAGCGCCACGTCACGGGCAACGTCCGCGTGCGCCTGCACAAGGGCGGGGCGGTCGTGGTGGGGCGCGAGTCCAAGCGGTCACTCTACAACGTGAGCCTCGCCTCCTACGGGCACGAGGACTCCTTCGACCATTCGAAGGCGGAGGGATTCATCCACGTCTACGGCCTTCCCGTCAGCACCCAGGCGAGCGCCCAACTGCTGACCAAGGGAAGCGCCCCCTTCAGCCTGGCGACGGCGCAACCAAGCAAGAAAGCGGCGGGGGCAAGGGCCCCCTCGAAAAAATCTAGCCGGTAAGGAGATTCGCGTGCCTAAGGAGATCCACTTCAAGGACAGGTTCGGGCGGTACTACGAGGAGTTCGAAGTCGGCGATACCTACCATCACTGGCCGGGGAAGACGATCAACGAGTACGACAACGACCTCTTCAGCCTGCTGACGATGAACCACATGCCGCTGCACATAGACCGGGCCTACGCCGAGGCGAGCCCTCACAAGCAACGCCTGGTCGTCGGGCTGCTGGTGCTCAGCCTCGCCGTTGGCATGAGCGTGGTGGAGACGAGCGGGAAGGCCATCGCGGCGCTGGAGTACGAGAACGTGAAACACCTTGGGCCGACCTTCATCGGTGACACAATCTATTCCCACACGACGATCCTGGAGAAGAAGCTGACCAGCAAGGGCGACCGAGGCGTTGTGCGGGTGGAGACCTGGGTGACGAACCAACGGAACGAAAAGACGATGAGCCTCCGCCGCAGCTTCATGGTGCCCTTGAAGCCGAAGTAGCCGCCCACCGCGCGCAACGGTTCCCGAGGGTCCTTCCGAGAGACGTCCGTCGCAGACGGGCGTCTCTCCTTTTTCCTGGTAAGATAGACGGAGCGAATCATGAAAGCTAGCCGATCCCGATTGAGCAAGCCGATGGCGAAAGCGGTGCAGGACTACACCGCCTCCATCGCCTATGACCGGCGCCTGGCGCCCTACGATATCCAGGGGAGCATCGCCCACGCCAAGATGCTGGCCAAGCAGGGCATCATCACGGCGGCGGAGGGCAAGCGCATCGTGCAAGGGCTGGAGGCCATCGGCAAGGAGATCGCCGAAGGCCGGTTCACCTACCGGGACGAGCTGGAGGATATCCACCTCAACATCGAAAGCCGCTTGAAGGAGCTCATCGGCGATGCGGCCGGCAAGCTGCACACGGCGCGCTCCCGGAACGACCAGGTGGCGCTGGACGCGCGGCTCTTTGTGAAGGACGCCATCGCTCGGACGATCGGGCGGCTCTACACGCTCCAGTCGGCGTTGGTGGCCCAGGCGGAGCGGCACACGAAGACGGTACTCCCCGGCTACACGCACCTCCAGCGGGGGCAGCCGGTCCTCCTGGCGCATCACCTGCTCGCCTACTTCGAGATGCTCCAGCGGGACGTGGGACGCTTTGTTGACTGTCTCAAGCGCACGGACGTGATGCCCCTGGGCAGCGGCGCGCTGGCCGGGTCGCCCTACCCGCTGGATAGGGCCTTCGTGGCCAGGGAGCTGGGCTTCAGCAAGGTGAGCGCCAACAGCATGGACGCCGTCTCCGACCGGGACTTCGTCATCGAGTACGAGGCGGCGGCGGCCATCGCCATGATGCACCTTTCGCGGCTGGCGGAGGAGCTGGTGCTCTGGTCCTCCTCCGAGTTCCGCTTTGTGGAGCTGGACGACGCCTACACCACCGGCTCCAGCATCATGCCGCAGAAGAAGAACCCGGATATCGCGGAGCTGGCGCGGGGGAAGACGGGCCGCGTCTACGGGCGCCTGGTGGCCATGCTGACGCTGATGAAGGGCCTGCCCCTCGCCTACAACCGCGACCTGCAAGAGGATAAAGAGGGACTCTTTGACACCGTGGAGACGCTGAACGCGACGCTGGAGGTGCTGGCAGAGGCCATCGCCACGGCCCATTTCAACGAGAAGCGCATGTCTGCGGCGGCGCACGGCGGCCACCTGCTGGCGACGGACTACGCCGACTACCTGGCCATGAAGGGCGTCCCCTTCCGGGAGGCCCACGGCATCATCGGCGAGCTGGTGCAGTACGCCATCGCCAACAGCAAGGACGTCTCCGAGCTGACGCCGGCCGAGTTCCAGAAGTTCTCCGAGCGCTTTGGGCCGGATGTGCTGAAGATCAACGTCCGCACTTCCGTGGACTCGCGGAAAGTCATCGGCGGGACGGCCACCGCATCGGTGACGAAGGCGCTGGCGGAGGCAAAGAGGGCGCTGCATGGCGCACGTTAAGCTCGCGCCGTCCATCCTCTCCGCCGATTTCGCGCGTCTGGGCGAGCAGGTGGCCGAGGCCGAAGCGGCCGGGGCCGACTATATCCACGTGGATGTGATGGACGGCCACTTTGTGCCGAACCTGACCATCGGGCCGGTGGTGGTGGAGGCCCTACGGCCGCGCACCAAGCTGACGCTGGACGTGCACCTGATGGTGACGAACCCGGACAGCGTCATCCCCGAATTCGCCAAGGCGGGGGCGAACATCCTGACGGTCCACGCGGAGGCGACGCCGCACCTGCACCGGACGGTGCACTTCATCAAGGAGCGCGGCGTGAGGGCCGGTGTCTCCCTGAACCCCAGCACGTCGCTGGCCTCTATCGAAGAGATGCTTCCATACCTGGACCTTATCCTCATTATGACGGTGAACCCCGGCTTTGGCGGGCAATCGTTCATCAAGAGCGTCCTGCCGAAGATCGAGCGGCTGCGGAAGATGCTGGATGAAGGCGGCTATGCCGCCGAGCTGGAAGTGGACGGCGGGGTGAACGCGGAGACGGCGCCATCGGTGGTGAAGGCGGGCGGGCGGGTGCTGGTGGCCGGGTCGGCCATCTTCAACAAGCGCGAAAGCGTGGCGCAGGCGATGGCGCGGCTCAAGGGCAGCGTGGCGGGGCTGGCGTAGGCGGGATGGCTTCGCGATGAAGCACGCCGGGCTTAAAGCCCTCTCCACGATCCCCGCTCTCCTTGCCGCCATCCGCAGGTATCCTGCGCTGACGGAAAAGAGGCCCGGCATCTTCTACCTGAAGTCGGTGGCCTTCCTGCACTTCCATGAGGACCCGGCGGGGCTCTTTGCCGATGTGAAGGTGGGAAAAGAGTTCCAGCGGACAGCGGTGAACACGGCGAAGGAGCGGGCGGCGCTGGTGAAGAGGATCGAGAGCCTGCTGGCGGGCAAATAATAAGCCCCCGAACTTCCGGGGGCTTTTCGCATCTGAGCGAAGCTGCCTAGCGGGCGGCCTTGGTCATATTGCGCAGGCAGCGGGTGCAGAGGGCCATCTGCTTCGGCCGACCGCTGACGTAGACGGTCGTCCGCTGGATATTCGGCTCCCACTTGCGCTTGGTGTGGCGCTTGGAGTGGCTCACGTTGAAGCCGAAGGCTGGTCCTTTATGACAGTTATCGCAGGCAGGCATACTGGGCCTCTTTGACTGGGGTGGGAACGTTTCCTACAATACCACGGATAGCCGCCTCAAGGCAACGAGCCGCCCCCTTTCAGGAGCACGTATGGCAAATCCCACCGCAAAACCTTCGCTCACCCAGCTAGACGGGCCGTCGCTCTTTGCGATGTTCCGCGCGGCCATGGCGGTCCTGGAGAGCAAGGCAGAGGCCGTGAACGCCCTCAACGTCTATCCCGTGCCGGACGGCGATACCGGCACCAACATGCTCCTCACCATGCGCTCAGCGCTGGAGGAGGCGGACAAGTACGCCACGGGGACAGCCACCGAGGTCTTGGCTGCGATGGCCAAAGGCTCGCTGATGGGGGCGCGCGGCAATAGCGGCGTCATCCTCTCCCAGATCCTTCGCGGGCTGAACAAGAGCGCCCAAGGCAAGCCGCACCTGACGGGCCGGGACTTTGCGGATGGCCTGGAGCAGGGGAGCAAGCAGGCCTACACCGTGGTGACGAATCCCACGGAGGGGACCATCCTCACCGTGGCGCGGGAGGCGGCGGCGGCGGCGAAGGCCGCCTCCACGGACGGCGGCGCGCCGGCGGCGGTCCTTCAAGCGGCGACGAGCACGGCAAAGACGACCGTGGCGCGGACGCCCTTCATGCTGGAGATCCTACGACAGAACGGCGTGGTGGATGCAGGCGGGCAGGGGCTGGCCTATCTCTTTGAGGGGGCGCTGGCCTACCTACAGGGCAAAGCGCCCATGGAAACCGCCCCCAAGGCGGCCAAGTCCGCCGCCATAGGCGCAGGCGATAGCAGGCAGAAGGCCGCTGGCTCCTACGGTTACTGCACAGAGTTCTTAGTGGAGAACTGCAAGGCGGCCACGGAGCAGGTGCAAGAGAAGATGCTGGCGCTCGGCGACTCCGTCATCGTCGTCGGCGATGGCGGCTTGGTGAAGGTCCACCTGCACACCAGAACGCCCGATCAGGCGGAGGCGTGGCTGAAGTCAGTTGCAACCATCGCCAAGAAGAAGATTGACGATATAGACGCCCAGCATACGGAGTACTCGGCCAGGAAGGTCGCCGCGCCGCAAGGGGTCGTCGGCGTTGTGGCCGTCGTGGCGGGCGAAGGGCTGGCCGATATCTTTCGCAGCCTCGGCGCAGCGGCCATCGTCCCCGGCGGCCAGACGATGAACCCCAGCACGCAGGACATCCTGAAGGCTGTGCGCGGGGCGAAGCAAACCGCCGTCATCGTTCTCCCGAACAATAGCAACATCATCCCCACGGCCAGGCAGGCGGCGGAGATGGCGGTGGACAAGGACGTCGCCATCGTGCCGACGGTTGACCTGCCGCAGGGCGTGGCCGCGATGATGGCCTACAGCTATGAGGCGGACGCCAAGGAAAACCTGGCCGCCATGCAGAAGGCCCTGAAAGCCGTGAAGACCGGCGAGGTGACCACGGCGGTGCGCAACGCCATCGTGGACGGCCTCGCCGTCAAGCGGGGGCAGGCCATCGGCATGACGGGCGGCAGGCTCGTGGCGGCCACGAGCGATGCAGGAGAGGCGGCCATCGCGCTGGCGCGCGGGATGGGGGTGGAGGCGGACTCGGCGGTGACGGTGTACTATGGCGCGGCGGTCTCCAGAGCCGACGCCGAAGAGCTGGCGGCGCGGCTGAAGCGGGAGTTCCGCCAGGCGAAGATCGAGGCGATCGCCGGGGGGCAACCCCACTACCAGTACCTGCTCTCAGTGGAGTAACCATGGCCCTCAAAATCGTCACAGACAGCACCTGCGACCTGCCGAAGAGCCTCATCGCCGAACTGGGCGTCACGGTGCTGCCCTGCAACCTCCACATCGGCGATAAGACGCTGCTGGACGGCATAGACATCACCTCAGAGGAGTTCTACAAGCGCCTGGCCCAAGGCGGCCCCGCGCCTTCCACCTCCCAGCCGTCCGTCGGCGCATTTCTGGACGTCTACAACAAGATCGGCCGCCCCGGCGATGAGATCCTATCGCTCCATATCTCCGCCAAGCTGAGCGGGACCTATAACTCCGCCTTCCAAGCGGCCAAGGAGGCCCAGACCAAGGCGAAGATCGCGGTGGTGGACGGGATGACCGTCTCCCTGGTCCTGGGCATCCTGGTGCGCGAGGCGGCCAAAATCGCCAAGCAGGGCGGCACCCTCAAGCAAGCCACCGATTTCCTGGCGCGGGAGATCCCCAACATCGCCTGCTATTGCTCCGTGGACACCCTGGAATACCTGGTGCGCGGCGGGCGGGCCAGCAGGGTCCAGGGCTTCTTCGGCTCCCTGCTGGACATCAAGCCCATCATCTCCGTCCGCGATGGCGAAGTGCACCCCGTGGACCGCGTCCGCACGCGGAAGCGCATGCTGGCGCGCCTGGTGGAGATGGCGGGCGAGGCGAAGGGCCTGCGCGCCCTGGGCGTGATGCACAGCGCCTGCGCCGATGAGGCCGCCGCCCTGGCCGATGAGCTTGGGCGGCACTTCCCCCGCAAGGAGGTCCTTATCTGCGAGTTCACGCCCGTCATGGGGGCGCACCTTGGGCCGAAGGCCATCGGCATGGGGATGTGGAAGGGCGAGGCGGCGTGACGACCTCCCTCCCCAACCAGCCGAGCCATGCCGCCCAGATCGTCAAAGCCCAGCGCCTCTACGACGCCCTCTCCGCAGAAAGGCGGAGCGGCTTCAAGGATACGGGCGTCCCCGGCGGCCTTGACCCATTCGTGAAGCAGTGGGGCCTGGAGGCCCATGCCGCCGTCCACCATCCGATGTTCCGCTCCCTCCTCCGCCGCTTCGAGCTTATCGCGCCGGCCTACGCGGCCAAAGGCCCCGCCGAGCGGCAGGCCTGGGTGGAGAAGATGCTGAAGTGGCTCGATGGAGTCATCGCAGGCTCCACACCGATACCGCTGGACCAGCCCGAGCAGCGATAGCCGCCTCGAATAGCGGTATCATGTTCCCCGAATCTCAGGGAGTCTTCCCCTCCGCTTTCGATGCGGCGCGTGAGGAGACGCCCTGCAGGGACAGCGATGCCGCAAGCGCCCAACCAGCCTGACTCCATCGCCCAAGCGCTGAACACCGAGCTTCTGCGCAAGGTGCTGACGCTGGAAAAGAGCAAGGGCTACGGCAACAAGGCCGTGGCGGGGGGACTGGACGCCTTCCTGGCCCGGTGGGGCGCAGACGCTCAACGGAAGATCGCCGACCCGGCCCTCCACCAAAGGCTGGCGAAGCTCGAACTCACCGCGCCTGCCTATGGGCGCAAAGGGCTCCCGGCGCGGGAGGCATGGATCGCCGCCGTGCTGACGTGGTGCGACGAGGTGAGCGGCGGAGCGGCGGCCAAGCCCGCCTCCCGCCAGCCTGCGCCGCCGCAACAGGCGGCGCCGCATCCGCCGCCCGTCCCCCAAGGCCCCAGCCTCACCGATCCCATCACCGTCCTTCGCGGCTTCGGCCCGGCCATCGCGGAACGGCTGGAGAGCCTGGGCGTCAGGACGATCCGGGACCTCCTCTACTTCTTCCCCCGCAAGCACATTGACTTCTCGCAGACAACGTCCATCCCCTTGCTCCAGGCAGGCAAAGACCAGACGGTCATCGGTGTGGTGCTGGAAGCCAAGGAGGTGCGCTACGGTCAGCGTCGCCTTGGCGCGGCCGAGGCCGTCGTCGGCGACGATTCCGGCAGCGTGCGCGTCATCTGGTTCAACCAGCCTTACATCGCGCGGAACCTCAAGCAGGGGATGCGCATCGCCCTCAGCGGACGCGTGGTCTTCTACCAAGGGCGCAAGGTGCTGGAGAACCCCGAGTACGAAGTGGCCGACGAGGGCGAGCTGGTGCACACGGGCCGCCTGGTGCCCGTCTACCCGCTGACAGAGGGCCTCTCCGGCCGCAGGCTGCGCTCCTTGATGAAGCAGGTGGCTGACCGGTACGCCGCCCTGGTGCCCGATTCCTTCAGCCCCGCCCAGCGCCAGCGCCTTCAGCTTGCCCCGGTGGGCCCGGCCATCCGCCAGGCCCACTTCCCGGAGAGCGAGGCCGCCAAGGAGGCGGCCCGCCGCCGCCTGGCCTTCGATGAGCTGCTTCTCATCCAGCTGGGCGTCCTGGCGCGCAAGCGCGAGTGGAAGGAGACGATGCCGGGCCACCCGCTCAAGGCCAACGCCGAACTGCTGGGCGCCTTCTACGGCCTCCTGCCCTTCAAGCTGACGGGGGCGCAGGAGCGCACCATCGCGGAAGCGCTGGGCGATATGGGCAAGTCCACGCCCATGAGCCGCCTGGTGCAGGGCGAAGTGGGGAGCGGCAAGACCGTGGTGGCTGTGGCGGCCATCCTCACCGCGGTGGCGAACGGCCAGCAGGTGGCCTTCATGGCCCCCACGGAGATCCTGGCCGAACAGCACTTTCGCACCGTCCAGCGCCTCCTTGGCCCGGCGCTCGCCGGCGAGCCATCCAAGGAGCTGGCGCGCTTCACCCTGCCGCAGCTGCGCCGGCCCATCACCTTCGGCCTGCTGACGGGCAGCACCACGCGCAAGCGCAAGCAAGAGCTCCAGCAGATGACGGCGAACGGCGAGATCGCCGTCATCATCGGCACCCACGCCCTCTTCCAGAAAGACGTCGCCTTCAGCGGCCTGGGCCTGGTGGTGGTGGACGAGCAGCACCGCTTCGGCGTGATGCAGCGGATGGAGCTGCGGCAGAAGGGCTATAACCCGCACCTGCTGGTCATGACGGCCACGCCCATCCCGCGAACCCTTTCGCTGACGCTCTACGGCGACCTGGATATCTCCATCCTGGACGAGCTGCCGCCGGGGCGCCAGGTCATCCGCACGCGCTACCTGGAATCGGCGCGGCGGGAGACGGCCTACGAGTTCATCCGCCGCCAGGTGGCAGAGGGGCGCCAGGCCTTCGTCATCTACCCCCTCATCGAAGAGTCGGAGAAGCTGGAGGCGGCGGCCGCCGTAAAGGAGCACGAGCGCCTGAGCCGGGAGGTCTTCCCGGACCTGCGCGTGGCCCTCCTCCACGGGCGCATGAAGGGCGGCGAGAAGGACGCCACCATGCGGCGGTTCCAGGCCCGCGAATTCGATATCCTCGTCTCCACCGCCGTCATCGAAGTCGGCATAGACATCCCCAACGCAACGGTGATGATGGTGGAATCGGCCGACCGCTTCGGCCTGGCCCAGCTCCACCAGTTCCGGGGTCGCGTGGGCCGGGGCGAGCACCAGAGCTACTGCATCCTGATGTCCGATTCGCCGACGCCGGAGGCCAGCGAGCGCCTGCGGCTCATGGAGACGCTGAACGACGGCTTTGCCCTGGCGGAGGAGGACCTGAAGCTTCGCGGCCCCGGCGACTTCTTCGGCACGCGCCAGAGCGGCCTCCCCGATCTCCGCATGGCGCGCCTCTCCGATGCTGCGCTCCTCGCGCTGGCGCGGCAGGAGGCGGAGGCCGTCTACCGCGACGACCCGGCGCTAGCCAAGGCGGAGCACAAGACGCTGGCGGCGGAAGTGGCGCGCCTCTGGGCCAACCGCGATATGGCGCCGGGAGAGGCCTAACGGCCTTCATTGCCGACAGGTGTATGCTGAGGGTGCACGGCTTACTTAGGGAGGAAACTTTGGGCAGACGACGCATGCTTCGAGCAGGGTGCCTGACGCTCGTCCTCCTCACCCTTCTTCTCACGGTCGCCACAGCCCACGCCGCCGAAAAGCCACCCTCCCTTAGCATCACCAGCCCCAAGGGCGACAGGACGGTGACCGCCAACGAGGTTGAGGTGAAGCTCTCTGCCAAGAACGCCCCCAAAGGCGCACGCTATCGCTACGTCCTCGATGGGGCCGTGGTCACCACCTCCACCAAGACCTCTATCAAGGTGACCGGCATCACCGATGGCCCTCACACAGCGGGCGCGGAGATGCTTACTTCCGTAGGCCAGTCCCTCACGCCGCCGGTGACGGCGCAAGTCTCCTTCAGCTTTAAGAACCTGCCAAGCCGGGCAAGCCCAGCAAGGACGCGATCAAGGCTCCGGAGCCTATCATCGCCGATGCGAGGGTGGAAGAATTCGGCTGCGGCATCGAACAGCCGGCCGGAGGAGACACCAAGATCCGAATCGCCGTGCGCGGCACGGCGACGGCCCCCGTTAACCAGGGAATCATCCTGCTGCTGGAAGTCGGAGGAAGTGACGAGAAATTCGATAGCGTCATCGCCGAAAAGTGGATAGCCGCGCCTAGGTTGAACGCCGCAAATCCTCCGCCGTGGGCTCAAGGCCTGGGAGTCCCTACGATCATCCGCGGCGAAAACAATCCGGACGAATCAACGAAGTGGACCGCTCTGTATGAGACGGGGGTTCAAGGAAAGTTGCCGGCTGGCGCAGAGGCCTCTGTGCGCGTCATGGTCATCCGCTATGGCGTCACGCCGCCCGGCGGGAGCCCGCGCATCGCGCAAGTTGATTTTTCCTGTAAGGCACCCGATGACGCGCGCCAGGAGGATAACCAGAACCAACAGGGCGGGAACCGGCCTCCCGTGCCTCCGCCGACGCGCCTCACGACGCCAACTCCCACGCCAACGCCGGTACCAACCCCAGTCCCTCCTTCGCCCACGCCGACAATACGACCAACCCCGACGCCCGTTCTCCCAACGGCTACGCCGACGCCGAAGCCTATACCCGTCAGTCCGCAGACGCTCCTTCCGCCTGACACTTTCCCCCTTCCCGGTTATACAGCAAAGTCGTCGCAATCCCTGGACAACGGCGGCTGGAGGAGACAGTTCGACTCCGATGATTTCAATCTGCGGGGCTATTTCTGGTTCGTTATCGATATGTATCCCGTGACTGCTGATATCGCCCGGCTGATTGCCCTTCAAACGTGCGGCGGCGCTCCCGGAGAGCGAGTCACGGAACTCTCCAGTCCTCCGGTAGGGGATGCCGCAAAAGCCTGCGTCTATGAAAGAGCCGATGGCATACGAACGTTCAACCTCTACACAGGAACGCGAAATGTGCGCCTGATCATACAGGCGGCAACGAGTAGACCGGAGATTTCGAATGCCACGGTCATGGAATCAATGGCCGCCCTTGCCTATCTTCAGATCGAATTCCTGAACCAAACTGCTCCAGCAGGACCAGCGATGTCCGTCTCCACAAGCACCTCAAGATTCCAGTTCACTGCGCCCGGAACCCTGCCCGCCGCCGAGGCAGGCAAACCATATTTGCCCAACGGCCAGGCCTTCTCCTTCTGTGACCCGCCAACAATCGGTTTTACAACGCAATGCCCTCCACCCGGCACAACCGGCAGAAACCCGTCCGGCGGCAGTCCGCCGTACCATTTCCAGGCGGGCACGGCCGGAGGTTTCCCGCCGTTTGGGATGTCTCTTGGGAAGGACGGCCAACTCACGGGGACGCCCCATGCCGCGACAGCAGGGAGTACCTACCGATTCACCGTCTGCGCGATTGACCTGACAGGCGATTTCGTCTGTCGTGAGGTTTCTATATCCGTCGGCGGCGCGCCTACACCAACCCCAAGACCTTCACCTACACCCATACCCACGTTGACTCCTACGCCGCCGCAGGTCGCAACAACCGCCACCGTCACCTCCGTCACCTGCACCGCGACCTCCTCGCGGACCCAGTTCGACTCGGCCAACAACCAGACCCTGACCTACGTGACCTGGCAGATCACCGCAACAGGTACAGCCACCGGCCCCGCCAACACCCGTATTCTGATAACCCACCCCATGGACACCTGGACGCTCACCCCGGGAAGCTGGTCGGCGAACGACGGTGTGGCGAGTGGAGGCCGGGGCCGGACGCCCGGCGTGCGCCGCGAGGGTGGGCAGCCGGAATCCACCACATGGACACTTACAGGACCGTACGCCCCATCGTCTTCCTACTCAGCGACGCGGTTTGGGGGTAGCGGACCATTCACCGTCAGGATCACAACTGATTTTGGCGGGGGGTCCGGCCAGGCCACCTGCCGCTTGTAAGCTGCACAGAGCCGGAGACTAGGGAACAGGCCGCTTAATGGAGCAATGCCTGCCTCTTCCACCTCATGATGTGCTCCACCGTCTCTTCCGCCGTCATGCGGCTGGAGTCTACCCACAGCCCCACGCCTGTGAGTTCGCGGCGCATCACCCCGTCCAGATAAGCGAACTGTTTGGCGAAGTGCTTCTCCCGTTGGGCGTCACGTGTGAGGACTACCTCGATCAAAGGGGCGAGCGTCACAAAGTAGAGACGATGGCCCGCAAGCTGCTCCTCATAGCGTCCAAGATTCCTCCGAGAGGCCACAACATAGTCCATCACCGGCACGAACCCGGCCTCCGCAAAGGAACGTGCGAGCAGGCAGAGGTTTTTGGCGCAGAGATAGAGCTGTCGGTTCGACTCCTCTTCCGGCTTCTCTCCCGGCGGAACGTTCCCCGCAACCACAAAGGCGTGGAGGCGATCCCCTTCGATGTGCGCCCCCTTGGGAAAGCGCTTGGCTAGCCCGCGCGAGACCGTCGTCTTGCCCGCGCCGGGGATGCCGTTGATGAGCCACACGTCCTTGATGGGGGTCGTCGCCATGGCCGGATTCTAGCAGAGGCCCCCTCGGCTTTCTGCTAAACTATCCCTGTGGCCTCAAGGCCACCTTCTTTTTTTGGAGCGCCTTTCGCATGGAACTTATCAAAGACCGGCTGGCTCAGTCGCTCCGTGAAGCGGCGGAGGCCGCCGTGAAGTCGGGCGCCCTGCCGGAGCTGGGCGTCCTGGAGATCGTCATCGAGCGGCCGCAGAACGCCGGGCACGGCGATTTCGCCACCAACATGGCGATGCGCCTGGCCCGCAGCGCCCGCATGGCGCCCCTGGAGATCGCCAAGCGCCTGGTGGCGCACATGCCCAAGTCGGCCGCCATCGAAGCGGCATCCGTCGCGCTGCCGGGCTTCATCAACATCACCCTCTCCAAGCCCTGGCTCCAGGAACAGGTCAACCTCATCAACGGCCTGGGCGAGTCCTTCGCCACCGTCGCCAAGGGCAACGGCGAGCGCGTCCAGGTGGAGTTCGTCAGCGCCAACCCCACGGGGCCCGTCCACGTGGGCCACGGCCGCGGCGCCGTGCTGGGCGATGCCCTCGCCAGCGTCCTCCAGGCGGCGGGCTATACCGTCCAGCGCGAGTACTACATCAACGACGCCGGAAACCAGATGCAGAACTTCTATAAATCGCTCTATGCCCGGACGGCCCAGGCCTTCGGCATGGACGTGAAGATGCCCGACGATGGCTACATGGGCCGGTACATGGTCGACTTGGCGGAGGAGATCATCGCCGAAGCGAAGGACAAGAAGGCCCTGGAGCAGCAGGTGAGGGAAAAGCCGGAGGAGGCGCAGAAGGAGCTTGGGGCCGGCGGCCTCAAGAAGATGCTGGCCCAGATCCGCGAGGACTGCGAAGCGCTGGGCGTGCGCTTCGATGAGTGGTTCAGCGAAGCATCCCTTTTCGCCAAAGGCCAGTACGCGAAGGTGCTGGACGCCCTGCGCGATAGCGGCTACCTGGCCCAGCGCGAAGGTGCCACCTGGTTCACCTCCACCAGCCTTGGCGAGGACAAGGACAACGTCATCATCCGCAGCAACGGCACGCCCACCTACTTCGCCACAGACATCGCCTATCACTACAACAAGTTCGCCGAGCGCGGCTTTGACCGGGTGATAGACCTTTGGGGGGCCGACCACCAAGGCCACGTGCCGCGCATGAAGGCCGCCGTCTCCGCCTTGGGCATTGACCCGGCTCGCCTCTCCATCCTCACTTCCCAGCTCGTCACCCTCAAGCGCGGCGGCGAAGTCGTCCGCATCTCCAAGCGCACCGGCGATATCATCACCTTACGGGAAGTGGTGGACGAAGTGGGCAAGGACGCCGTCCGCTTCTTCCTCCTCTCCCGATCGGCCGATAGCCAGATGGACTTCGACCTGGAAGCGGCGAAGACGCAATCCCAGGAGAACCCCGTCTATTACGTCCAGTACGCCCACGCACGCATCGCCGGCATCCTGCGCCTCGGCGCGGAGAAGGGCATTGACTACTCCAAGGGCGATGTTGCGCTCCTCAAGGACGAGGCGGAGTTGGCCCTGATCCGCAAGATGTTGGAGCTGCCGGAGCTCATCGAAAAGATGGCCGCGCTCATGGAGCCGCACCACCTGGCCCACTACGCCCAGGACCTGGCCACGGCCTTCCACTGGTTCTATAAACAGTGCCGGGTCGTCTCCAGCGAGCCGGGCGACGAGGCCATCACCGCCGCGCGCCTCAAGATCGTCGCCTCCGCTAAGGTGGCGCTGGCCGCCACCCTGCACCTTATGGGGATGACCGCGCCGGAAAAGATGTAGTCGCTTTTGTCATCCTGAGGCCGCCTCCGGTGCGAAGCATCGGAGCGGCCGAAGGAACGACGAGTTTGTAGACCCTTCGCTCCCTGGCGGTCCCGATGGGGAATCGGGATGAGGACAACCAGGAACGCTCAGTGTGACAGAGATGCCGCACCGCACTACGCCTCCGCCCCTGCGCCTCCGTGCTATCCTGCGCCCATTCCACGCTGGAGCAGCGCCATGGCATCCACTGGCAGGCTCGCCGTCTTTCATGGGACCAAGAGGCCCTTCACCATCCGCGAATTCCCTTTGCCTTCCCTTGAGCCCGGCTCCGTGCTGGTCAAGATCTCCATGGCCAACATCTGCGGCTCCGACCTCCACATCTGGCGCGGCGATCTCCCCGGCTTTGATAACAAGGAGTCTACCGTTGGACACGAGATGTCCGGCCGCATTTATGCCCTGGGCCAGGGCAAGACCACGGACTCCCTCGGCCGCGCGCTCAAGGAAGGCGACCGGGTCGTCTACCAGTATTTCCAGCCGTGTCTCGCCTGCCCCATCTGCCTCAGCGGCGTCACCCGCGCCTGTCCCAACCGCCACGCCAAGCGCACCTTCGGCGAGTGGCCCTACTTCACCGGGGCCTACGGCGAGTACTACTACGTGCCGCCGGGCCGCGCTCTCTTCAAGGTGGAAGACGACCGCATCCCGGACAATATCGTCGCCTCCGTGAACTGCGCCTTCTCCCAAGTGATGCAAGGCTGGGTGACGGCAGGTCTGAAGTTCGGGCAATCGGTCGCGATCCAGGGCGCAGGCGGACTGGGCCTCTACGCCACCGCCATCGCCAAGGAGATGGGGGCCGCGCCCATCATCGTGCTGGACGCGCTGGAAGGACGCCTCGCCCTCGCCAGGGAGTTCGGCGCCGATTATGTCATCAACGCCGGCCAGGTGAAGAGCGCGGAGGAGCGCGTGGCAACCATAAAACGCCTCACCGACGGCCTAGGAGCCGAACTGGTGGCCGAGCTGGTAGGCTTCCCGAGCGTGGTCCAAGAGGGATGGGACATGCTGCGCCCAGGAGGTCATTATGTTGAGATCGGCAACATCAACCGGGGCATGACCATGCAATACGACCCCTCGCAGATGGTCTTCGGCAACAAGACGCTCCACGGCATCGTCCTCTACGAGGCGAGCATCATGCCCAAGGTCCTCGATTTCGCATCCCGCACCCTGTCCAAGTACCCCTTCCACAAGATCGTCTCCCACACCTTCCCGCTCACTGAGATAAACCAGGCCTTCCAGCAATCGGAATGGCTCGGGAAGGCCCAAGAGAGGATATCGAGAGCGGCCGTAGCCCCCTAAGCCCGAGAGAAGCCAAAGAGCTTCGGGGTGAGAACCTTGCTCCTCGATCCTCGCTTTGCGCCTCTGTGGCGCCTGTGTTATAGTAGCCACATCCCTTTGGGAGAGCCGCCGTGTCTCAGTTCGCCTACTACTTTGGAGGGTTTTACGGGCGCCTAGCCTAGGCTACGGTAACTGAGCGCGCACCTTGCAATGAACAAGGCCTCCGGTTACCGGGGGCCTTCTTACTTTGTAGGGGCCGCGTTCCAGCCATTGGAAGACATATGGCAATCGGAAGCATACCAACCCGCAAAGCTCCTCCCGCCAAAGCGCCGCCGCGCCTGCCGTGGGGCACCCGCGAGGTCGCGAAGGCCGTCTCCGTCATCATCGTCGGCATGCTCGCTCTTGTTGTCCTCGCGGCCTCCGTCGCCAAGAACGTGGACCTCAGCAAAGCGCCCCTAGGCCTCATTCTTTCCGGAGTGATTCAGATCGTCCTCATCTTCACCACGTGGCGCTTCACCGTGGCCGATCGGCGCGGCCGCTGGCGCGATCTCGGCTTCCGCAAGAAGCTCCGCAGAGCCACCTGGGGCTATGTGCCCATGGGCATCGCCTGCTGTCTCGTCATCGCCATGATCTACGGGCTGATCGCTCAAGCCACCGGGATCGACGATCGCCTCAAGCCCGAATTCCTGGACGATCCGGCCCACGCCTATTTCTTCGCGGGCGGCCTCCTCGCCATCGCCGTCGCCCCCGTTGTGGAAGAGACCTTCTTCCGCGGCTTCGTCTTCGCCGGCCTCTCCCGGGAGATGAAGTTCTGGAGCGCCGCCTTCTTCAGTGCCATGCTCTTCACCCTCGCCCACTTGGAACCGGCCCTCTTCGTCCCTATCTTCCTCATCGGCCTCCTCATGGCCTACGTCTATAAAAGGACCGGCTCCCTCTGGATCAACATCCTGGTCCACATGGGCTATAACGCCACCATCTTCGCCATCGCCGTATTCGGGTGATCCCACAGCAATGAGCCGCATAGAACAGACATTCGCGGAGTTGAAGCGCCGGGGCAAGACGGGCATCAGCGCCTATCTCACCGTGGGCTTTCCCAAGCTCGATTCCACGGTGCCCATCGCCGAGGCCATCGTGCAGGCCGGGGCTGACATGCTGGAGCTGGGCATCCCCTTCAGCGACCCCCTGGCGGACGGCGCCACGATCCAGCGGACCAACCAGGCTGCTTTGCAGAACGGCGTCACCCTCGGCGCCTGCCTTGACGTCTGCGCCCAGCTGCGCAAGCGCCTGCCGAACACCCCCCTCATCCTTATGGGTTATTACAACCCCATCTTCGCGATGGGCTTGGAGGACTTCGCCTCCCGCGCGGCTGCGGCAGGGGCCGATGGCGTTATCGTGCCGGACCTGCCGCCTGATGAGGCGGGACCTCTGCTTGCCGCGACGCGCCCCAAAGGGCTGGACGTCATCTTCCTCATCGCCCCTACCAGCACGGAGCATCGCATCATCCAGGTGGCCAAGGCCAGCAGCGGCTTCGTCTATTGCGTCAGCCTCACCGGCGTCACCGGCGCGCGGGCGGACCTGGCCTCCGGCCTGCCCGAGTTCCTGGCGCGGGTGCGCAAGCATTCGCGCCTGCCCCTGGCGGTGGGCTTCGGCGTCTCCACCGGCGATCACGTGCGCGCCGTTGGCCAGCATGCGGAGGCCGTCATCGTCGGCAGCGCTCTCATGCAGGCCGTCGAAAGCGGCGGCCACGCAGGCGCGGCCCAGGCCGCCAAGGCCTTCATCGCCTCCCTCAGCCAAGGAGCGACGAAGGGCGCGGCGGAGGCGCGGCGATGACGGCGCGAGGCATCCGAGGCGCGACGACGAGCGAGGAGAATACGAAGGAGTCCATCCTTCGCAATACGCGCGAGCTGCTTGAGGCGATGATGGAGGCGAACGGGCTGAAGAAGGACGCTATCGCCTGCGCCTTCCTGACCACCACGCGCGACCTGAACGCCGAGTTCCCGGCGGTGGCCGCGCGCCAGATGGGCTGGACGGATGTGGCCCTCCTCTGCGGGCACGAGATGGAGGTTCCCGGCGCGCTGGCGAAGGTGGTGCGCATCATGCTGGTGGCCAACACCGCCAAGAGCCAGAAGGCTATTAAGCACGTCTACCTGAAAGAAGCAATCAAGCTCCGGCCGGAGATGAACTCCAAGGCAGGAGCAGTGAGCAAGAGCCGGACGACACGGCGTAAAAACCAGACCTGACCACAGGTGAAGGAATCAAGGAGGACGAGATGATCGTTGTCATGAAGCAGGGCGCCACGCAGGAAGAGATAGACGGCGTCTCCAAGCGCGTGAAGGAGGCCGGGCTGCGCACCAGCGTCGTCACCGGCGCCGAGCGCACCATCGTCGGCATCATCGGCGGCGCAGTCAGCCCCGATCTAGGCAGCTCCCTGGAGCGCCTGCCGGGCGTGACGCAGGTGCTGCGCGTCTCGCGGCCCTACAAGCTGGCCAGCCGCGAATTCCACCCGGACGATACCGTGGTGAAGATCGGCGACGCCTACATCGGCGGCGAGCATCCTGTGATGGTGATGGCCGGCCCCTGCTCCGTCGAAACGGAGAAGCAGGTCGTCGAAGTCGCCAAGGCCGTCAAAGCCGCGGGCGCCAAGGTTCTCCGCGGCGGCGCCTTCAAGCCCCGCACCTCCCCCTACAGCTTCCGCGGCCTCAAGCTGGACGGCCTCAAGCTCCTGGCCAAGGCCCGCGAGGAGACCGGCCTGCCCGTCATCACGGAGGTCCTGGACACCCGCGATGTGGAGGTCGTCCACAAGTATTCGGATGTCCTCCAGGTGGGCGCGCGCAACATGCAGAACTTCAACCTACTGGACGAAGTGGGCAAGCAGCACAAGCCCGTCCTGCTGAAGCGCGGCCTCTCCGCCACCATCGAAGAGTGGCTCCTGGCCGCCGAGTACGTTCTTGCCCAGGGCAACCACAACGTCATCCTCTGCGAGCGCGGCATCCGCACCTTCGAGACCTACACCCGCAACACCCTCGATCTCAGCGCCATCCCCGTGGTGCGCAAGCTCAGCCACCTGCCCGTCGTCTCCGATCCCAGCCACGGCACCGGCAAGTGGTACCTCGTGCCGCCCATGGCCGCCGCTTCCGTGGCCGCAGGCGCCCACGGCCTCATCATCGAAGTCCACCCCAACCCGGACCAGGCGAAATCCGACGGCGCGCAGTCGCTGACGCCGGAGAACTTCGCCTACATGATGGAGCAGGTGCGCGCCATCTCGAAGGTGCAGGGCCTTTCGCGCAAGCCGCTCACCGCGGCCAAGGCCTAGCCGCACCCGGGCGCATGACGCTCGCAGCCGCCATGGCTCCCAACCCCGTCTCCGATCTAGCGGCCGTCCGGCCTGCCAAGGATACAGCGCTGACCATCGGCGTCTTCGATGGCGTCCACCTGGGCCACAAGCACCTCATCGGCCAGGTGCGCGCCGCTGAGTCCGGCGGCCTCGCCTCTGCGGTAGTGACCTTTCGCAATCACCCGCGCACCGTCCTCAACCCGGAGGTGCAGTTCCCCTATCTCTGCCCGCTCCCGGAGCGCCTCGCGCTCCTGCGCGCCACCGGCGTTGACCACGTGGTGCCGCTCACTTTCACGAAAGAGCTCTCGCAGTACACGGCGCGCCAGTTCGCCGAGATGCTGGTCACATCGCTCCGCATGCGCCTCCTCATCGTCGGGCCGGACTTCGCCCTCGGCAAAGGCCGCGAAGGCACCGTCCCGGTGCTCCAGGGCATCGGGAAAGAGCTCGGCTTCCGCGTGGAGACGGCCTCCGCCTTCCTCCACAAGGGAGCCATCGTCAGCAGCACGGCGGTGCGCAAGGCCCTGGCAGAAGTCGACGTGCAACAGGCGGCGGAGCTGCTGGGCCGCACCTACGTCGTCACCGGGACCGTCGTCGTTGGCGATAGGCGCGGCCGCACCATCGGCTTTCCCACCGCCAACGTCAAGAGCGACCCGGAGCTGGCGATCCCGGGCGATGGCGTCTATAGCACCATCGCCGTCGTCGGCGGCAGGCGCTACGGCGCGGCCACCAATATTGGCGTGCGCCCCACCTTCGGGCATAATGCGCGCACCTTCGAGACCTTCATCATGGACTTCTCCGGCGATATCTACGGCAAGGAGATCACTATCGAGTTCCTGGCGCGCATCCGCCCAGAGATGAAATTCGCAAGCATCGAATCCCTGGTGGCCCAGATGAGGAAAGACGTCGAACAATCGCGCGCGCTGACCGCCCCGAGGCTCAAGTCATGAGCGCCCGCATCCCTACGAACGCCGAACGGCACGCCATCCTCAACCGGGGCGTCGCCGATATCATTTCCAAGGAGGTCTTCACCCGCCTCCTCAAGGCCGGCAAGCCCCTGCGCCTCAAGCAGGGCTTCGACCCCACGCGCCCCGACCTGCATTTGGGGCATGTCGTCGGGCTGCGCAAGCTGCGCCAATTGCAGGAGCTGGGCCACACCGTCGTCCTCATCGTCGGCGATTGGACGGCCCAGATCGGCGATCCCAGCGGCCGCTCGGAGATGCGCACTATGCTCTCGGCGGAGGAAGTCGCTCAGAACGCCGAGACCTATCTGCACCAGTTCTTCAAAATCGTTGACCCCAACAAGACCGAGGTGCGGCGGCAGACGGAGTGGTTCAACCACTTCGACCTCAAAGACGTCATCCAGCTAACGCGCAAGTTCACCGTGGCGCAGCTGCTCAAGCGCGACGACTTCGCCAAGCGCTTCGCCGCCGACCAGCCCATCGCCATCACAGAGCTCCTCTACCCGCTCCTCCAAGCCTACGACTCCGTCATGGTCCAGGCCGATGTGGAGTTCGGCGGCACCGACCAGCGCTTCAACAATCTCCTCGGGCGCGAGCTGCAGGAAATCTCAGGCCAGCGTCCCCAGCAGGTCTTCCTCGTGCCCATCCTCGTCGGCACGGACGGCGCGCAGAAGATGAGCAAGAGCCTGGGGAACTACATCGCGGTGAACGATTCGCCCAACGATATGTACGGCAAGGTGATGTCCATCCCGGATAAGCTCATCGGCAGCTACTACGAGCTGCTCACGGACGTGCCCGATGCGGAGCTTGCCGGCATCGTGAAGCAGGTCGAATCGGGCGCCGTAAACCCCATGACCCTGAAGAAGCGCCTGGCCGCCCTCATCACGGAGCAGTTCCACGGCAAGGCCGGCGCGCAGCAGGGCGCTGAGCACTTCGAGCGGACGGTCCAGCACAAGGAGCGCCCGGCCGATATGCCCACCATCGCCCTCCCCTTCGGCGGGGCAACGGCTGAGGTCAACGTCGCCAAGCTTCTCCATCGCGCGGGCCTTGCGCCCAGTGCCATGGAAGGTCGGCGCCTTGTCCAGCAAGGCTCCGTGAAGCTCGATGGGCGTAAACTAGAGGCGCACGAGCAGTCGGTCGTCGTGAAGCCAGGGGCAGTCATCCAAGTCGGTAGCCGCCGCTACGTCCAGGTCGTCTCGGAGGCCTCCTAGCTGCTTTCCTTCTGGACAACAGGAGAGAGAACGGTCGTAGCCGTTGATTTGTGGTAAAATTCACAAGCGTATCGCCTTCGTAGGAGTCTCGCCATGAACCTTCGCATTCCCGGACCAACGCCGGTCCCCCAAGAGGTCCTTTCAGCCCTCAGCGGGCCCATGATCAACCATCGCGGCCCGGAGTTCGCCGCCATCCAGAACAAGGTGACCGAGGGCCTCAAGAAGGTCTTCGGCACAAAGAACGATATGATCATCCTCACCTCCTCCGGCACAGGCGGCCTGGAGGCGGCGATGGCCAACACCCTCTCTCCAGGCGAGCGCGTCGTCGTCATCTCCATCGGCGAGTTCGGCGAGCGCCTCATCAAGATCGCCAAGGCCTACGGCGCCGATGTCGTCCCCGTCTCCTTCCCCTACGGCTCGGCCGCCGACCCGGACAAGGTGCGCCAGGTCCTCAAGAGCGAGACCAAGGTCAACACCGTCTACCTCACGCACAATGAGACCTCCACCGGCGTCACCAACGACCTGAGATCCCTCGCCAAGGTCATCAAGGGCGAGTTCAACAAGACCATCGTCGTTGACGGCGTCAGCAGCATCAGTTCCCTGCCTCTGCCCGTGGACGAATGGGAGATAGACATCGCCATCTCCGGCTCCCAGAAGGGCTGGATGACGCCTCCCGGCCTGGCGATGCTCAGCGTCAGCCCCAGGGCCTGGGAGACCATCGCCAAGGCCAAGTGCCCGCGCTTCTACTTCGATCTGAAGATGGCCAAGGAGTCCGCCGATAAAGGTGAGACGCCCTGGACGCCCGCCATCAGCATCTTCTACGGATTGAACACGGGCCTCGACCTCCTCTTCAAGGAGGGGTTGGGCAGCGTCTACGAGCGCCACGCCTCCATCGGCGCGCACACCAGGCAGGCCGTCAAAGCGATGGGCCTCCAGCTCTTCGCCGATGAGCGCTATGCCTCCAACACCGTCACTGCCATCAAGATCCCGGAAGGCGTGGACTGGAAGGCCTTCAACACCACGATGCGCAAGGAGCACGGCGTCGTCCTCGGCGGCGGCCAGGGCGCCATCGCGGGCAAGATCTTCCGCATCGGCCACCTGGGCTTCTTCACCCAGAAGGAGATTGACGACTGCCTTGCGGCGGTCAAGACCGTCATGGGTACAATGGGCGGACTGAAAGCCCCCGCAAGGAGCGCCTAAGTGCGAGTCCTGGTCGCTGACCCCATCGCCGAAGAGGGGATACGCCTGCTCAGGGAGGCCGGCCACCAGGTTGACGTGAAGACGGGCCAGAAGCCCGATGCCCTCGCCGCCGCCATCGGGGACTATGACGCCCTGGTGGTGCGCAGCGAGACCCAGGTCACCGAAGCCATCCTCAGCAAAGGCAGAAAGCTCTCCGTCGTCGGCCGGGCGGGCGTCGGCATAGACAACATAGACGTTCCCGCCGCCACGCGCCACGGCATCCTGGTCATCAACGCTCCCACGGCCAACATCATCGCCGCCGCGGAGCACACTCTGGCCCTCCTCCTCTCCATGGCGCGCCACGTTCCCCAGGCTCACCAGAAGCTCAAGGGCGGCCATTGGGGCCGCAAAGAGTTCACCGGCACCCAGCTGCGCGGCAAGACCCTGGGCATCATCGGCCTGGGGAAGGTCGGCACCGAGGTCGCCAAGCGCGCCCGCGCCTTCGATATGCGTGTCCTGGGCAACGACCCCTTCGTCTCGGAGGAGCGCGCAAAGAGCATGGGCATCGAGCTGGCCGATAAGGAGACCGTCCTGCGGGAGTCCGATTTCATCTCCGTCCACGTTCCTATGACCTCGGCCACCAAGGGGCTCATCGGCAAAGAGGAGCTGGCGAAGGTGAAGCCCACGGTGCGCTTCCTCAACACGGCGCGCGGCGGCGTCATTGACGAGCAGGCCCTCTATGAGGCCGTCGAGGCCGGGCGCGTCGCCGGCGCGGCGGTGGACGTCTTCAGCGAAGAGCCGGCGAAGGAAAGCGTCCTCTTCAAGAGCGAGAAGATCATCGTCACGCCCCACCTTGGCGCATCCACCAATGAGGCGCAGGCCCTGGTGGCCGTGGAGCTGGCCGAACAGCTCCTGGACGTCTTCAAGGGCCGCCCCGCTAAATACGCCGTGAACGCCCCAGTGGTCGTCCCCGATGCCCTGGCCATCATCACGCCCTTCGTGGATGTGGGCATGCTCCTGGGGCGCGTCGCTACCCAGCTCGCCCAGGGCCAAGTCAACGCCATCGTCATCCGCTACGAAGGCGAGATCGCCAAGCACGATTCGCTCTTCATCAAGGCGGGCGTCGTCGGCGGCCTGCTGGCCCCCATCAGCGAAGAGCGAGTCAACGCCGTCAACGTCAACCACATCATCGCGCAGCGCGGCATGAAGGTGAGCGAGCAGAAGGGCGCCGAATCAGGCGCCTACCGGAACCTCCTGGCCGTGGAGCTCCACACCAGCCAGGGCGTCACCACCGTCGCGGGCACCAGCGCCTTCGGCCACACCCACATCGTCCAGGTGAACGATTACCGCATGGACGTGCGCGTCAGCAACGGCTACATGCTCTTCATCGAAAACCAGGACCAGCCGGGCATGATCGGCGCCATCGGCACCATCGCCGGAAAGTCGGACGTGAACATCAGCTTCATGGAAGTGGGCCGCCTGGACCGCCGCGGCAAGGCCATGATGGCCATCGGCCTCGATGAGCCGATGCCCGATGCCGCGCTGAAGCAGATCCTGCAGATCAAGGGCATCCTCAGCGCGCGTCTGGTGAAGGCCTAGCTCCCTACGCCCCCGGCGCTTTCGCCTTCTCCCTGCATTCAGCCACAACGGCCTTTGGAACCAACTTCAGCGCGAGCAGCACCAGCCCAGGCACCACGATGAGGTCGTCGAACTGGCCGAGGACAGGGATGAAGTCAGGCACGAGGTCAATCGGCGAGAGCAGATAGGCCAGCGCAACCACCAGCAGCACTTTGCTGAGGCGCGGCGTCTTTGGGTGCTTCGCAACGAGCCGGAGCACGTTGATCTCTCGTTTGATTCGAGCCGCGGCGCCCTTCAGCCTCTCGAACACGTCTTCACTGCCTTACAAGTCCCTTGGACTCACTATCTTTCGTCTCTGATCCCTGCGAGTATCAACCCGTCAGGCCTTGATCTCCGGCCCCTTCACCGCCCGGTATATCCGGTAGATGATCCTTCTGATCTGTGTGTCTCTATGGCGATCTGTGGATGAGTCCTTCCGCTATCCGTTGAACTTGTTCATCGCGCCGGCGATCCCCTTGGCGATGATCTCGTCCAAGGCGTCGCAGGCGCGGGCGATCGTCGCATCCAGCGCCGCTTGCTCCGCCTTCGTGAATCCCTCCAGCACATAGTCCACCGCCTCTTTCCCCGCCGCCTCCGGCCTGCCGACGCCGATGCGCATCCGCGCGAACTCCTGCGTCCCCAGCCGCTCGATGATGGACTTCATCCCGTTGTGTCCGCCCGCCGACCCGGCGGCGCGGATACGGATGCGCCCCAGGGGCAGGTCCAGATCGTCATAGACGATGATGAGGCGCTCCTTGGCGATGTGATGCCGCTGCGCCAGCTCGCCCACCGCATCGCCGCTCAGGTTCATATAGGTGCGCGGCTTCGCCACGATAACGCGCACCTCCCCTTCCCTGAGAGGGAAGGGGCTGGGGGTTAGGTCGAATTTCCCCTCCCCGTACAGATAGGCCGACTTCTTCTTTTCGATGGCGATCCGGTGCCGCGCCGCCCAGGCCTCGGCCGCCATGAACCCGGCGTTGTGGCGCGTCTTGGCGTACTTCGCCCCTGGGTTGCCGAGGCCGACGATGAGCCAGACTTGCGAGGCCATCGGCTACTTCCTCCCCAGGAGTTTCAGGAAGGCCTGCTCGTCTATCGTCTTCACGCCCAGCTTCTCCGCCTTCTGCAGCTTGGAGCCGGCCTCCGCGCCCACCACCAGGTACGTCGTCTTCTTGCTGATGCCGCTGCCCACCGTTCCGCCCGCCTCGCGGATGGCGCTCTCCGCCTGCTCCCGGCTCATCGTCTCCAGCGTGCCGGTCACCACCAGCGTCATGCCCGCCAGCGTCTGCGGCCCGGCGAGCGCCTTGCGCTCGTAGCGCGGGTCCACGCCCATCTGCTTTAGCCGCTCGATCAGCGCAACGTTCTTGTGCTCCTTGAAATGCAGCGCGATGCTCTCCGCGATCTTCGGCCCGATGCCCGGCACATCGTCTATCTCCTCCACCGTCGCCCTCGCCAGCTCGCCAATCGTCATGAAGCGCTCCGCCAGGAGCTTCGCCGTCTCGGAGCCGACGTGCCGGATGCCCAGGGCGAAGATGAGCCGGTCCAGGGAGCGCGCCTTGCTCACCTGAATGCCCTCGATCAGGTTCTGGGCGCTCTTCGGCCCCATGCGCTCCAGTTCGGCCACCTGGTCGGCCGTCAGCGTGTAGAGGTCGGCCAGGCTCTTCACCAGGCCCGACTTGATGAGCGCATCGGCCAGGGATTCGCCCAGCCCTTCGATGTCCATCATGCCGCGCCCGGAGAAGTGCTTGAGCAGCTCGTAGAACTTGGCGGGGCACTCGGCGTTGATGCAGTAGCGCATCGCCTCGTCCGGGTCGCGCTCCACCGCGCCGCCGCAGACGGGGCACTGCTCCGGCATGTGGAACTCTCTCTCTTTGCCCGTGCGCCTGCTCACCACCGGCCCCACAACGTGAGGGATCACCTCTCCGGCGCGCACCACCGTTACCCAGTCGCCGATCTTCAGCCCCTTGCGGGCGATGTCGTCCTCGTTGTGGAGCGTCGCCATCTTCACCATCGCCCCGCCGATGTCCACCGGCTCCAGGATGGCGAAGGGGTTCAGGCTCCCGGTGCGCCCCACGTTGATGCCGATGTCCAGCAGCTTGGTGATCGCCTCGGTAGCCGGGAACTTGTAGGCCACGGCCCAGCGCGGCTCCCGGCCAACATCGCCCAAGCGCTTCTGCAGGTCCAGGCTGTTCACCTTCACCACCACGCCGTCCGTCCCGTAATCCAGCCTCTCGCGGCGGGTGGACCATTCGTTGTAGAACTCCTGCACCTCGTCCAGCCGCTTGCACAGGCGGCTATCGCCGCTGGTGCGGAAGCCCAGCTCCTTGAACTTTGCCAGCGTCTTCCAGTGGCTATCGGGCATCGCGCCGCCTTCGGCCCAGCCCAGGGCGTAGATGAAGACGTCTAGGGGCCGCGAGGCCGTGATGCGCGGGTCCAGCTGCCGCAGGCTCCCGGCGGCGGAGTTGCGCGTGTTGGCGTAGAGCGGCCCCCCGGCCTTGGCGCGCTCCCGGTTCATCTTCTCGAAGCCGGACTTGGTCATGTAGACCTCGCCGCGCACCTCGAAGCGCTGGGGCGCCTTGGCCTTCGGCACGGAGAGCGGGATGCTGCGGATGGTGCGAAGGTTCTGCGTGATATCTTCGCCCTTCAGGCCGTCGCCCCTCGTCGCGCCCGTCTTCAGCAGGCCGTCCTCGTAGACCATCGCCACCGCCAGGCCGTCGAACTTCAGCTCGCAGACCATCTCGAAGGCCGCGCCGCCAAGGAGCTTCGTCGCCCTGACGCGCCACGCCTTCAGCTCGTCGGCGTCAAAGACGTTCCCCAGGCTCAGCATGGGGATCCTGTGCGTGACGGCGCCGAAGGCTTCCACCGGCGCTGCGCCCACGCGCTGGGTCGGCGAATCGGGCGTGACGAGCTGGGGATTGGCCTCCTCCAGCTCCTTCAACTCCCGCATCAGCCTGTCGAACTCGGCGTCGCTGATCTCCGGCTCGTCCAGGACGTGATAGCGATAGTTGTGGTGGTTGATGAGCCTGCGCAGCTCTTCGATGCGGCTCTGGACTTTGGAAGCCATCCCTGGGGTCCGCCTCGTCGCGTGAAGGTGGCAAACGCGTACCGATTGTAGCACGCTGAACCGGGAAGGCGGGCCGCCCTGTGCTACAATCCTCCCCTGGAGCTGCGCCGTGGCCCACGCCGAAAAGTCCCGCACCGTCATCCGCGGACGCCCCTTCGCGTGGGGAAGCCGCACCTACGTCATGGGCATCCTGAACGTCACGCCCGATTCCTTCTCCGGCGACGGCCTGGCCAGCGATGTGAAGGCCGCCGCCGCCAGGGCCAAGGCCTTCGAGAACGACGGCGCGGATGTGATAGACATCGGCGGCGAGTCCACCCGGCCCGGGGCCAAGCCCGTCGGCGCCGACGAGGAGATGGGGCGCATCCTGCCCGTCGTGAAGGCCCTCACCTCGGCCACCTCCCTCCCCTTGAGCATAGACACCTACAAGAGCCAGGTGGCCGCCGCGGCGATCCGGGACGGCGTCGCCATCATCAACGATGTCTGGGGCCTCCTCCACGATGCGCGCATCGCCGAAGTAGCCGCCAAGCGCGGCGCGATCCTGGTGGTGATGCACAACCAGCACGGGACCGACTACGAGGACTTCGTGCCGGACGTCCTCCAGAGCCTGGCCCGCAGCCTGGAGCTGGCCTACCAGGCGGGCGTCCCCGGCGAGCACATCATCGTGGACCCCGGCTTCGGCTTCGGCAAGACGCCCGCCCAAAACCTGGAGCTGCTGCGCCGCCTGGATGAGTTCAAGAGCCTGGGCCATCCCCTGTTGATCGGCACGTCGCGCAAGTCCACCATCGGCCTCGTCCTCGATCTCCCGGTGGGCGAACGCCTGGAAGGGACGGCGGCCACCATCGCCATCGCCATCGCCAAGGGCGCCGATATGGTGCGCGTCCACGATGTGAAGGCCATGGCCCGCGTGGCCAAGATGAGCGACGCCATCGTGCGCGGCTGGACGGCCCCCGAATGAGCGCCCCCGTCGCCGTCTACCTGGCCCTGGGCTCCAACCTGGGCAACCGCGAGCGCAACATCACCCGCGCCGCCGAGCTCCTCCGGGAGCGCATCGCCGATCTGCGCCTCTCCTCCATCTATGACACCGTGCCGGAAGGCTACACCGCTCAGCCACGCTTCCTCAATGCCGTCTGCGCCGGCAAAACGGCGCTCTCTCCCCAGGCATTGCTGGACTTTGCGAAGCAGCTGGAGCGCCACATGGGGCGCGTTCCCGGCGGCCCTCCCATGAGCCCCCGCCCTTTGGATATTGACATCCTCTACTACGGCGATGCGGTCATCAACACGCCGCCGCTCGTCATCCCGCACCCGCGCATGGCCGCCCGCGCCTTCGTCGTCGTTCCCCTGGCGGAGCTCGACCCGGATGTGACGCATCCCGTGCTCGGCAAGACCGCGCGTGAACTTGCCGATGCCGTCCGCGGACAGGCGGACATCAAACTCTTCGATCGGGAGGCGGCCTACTGGGCCGGGCTCAAGCGCGGCAAACAGCGCATCCCGCTGAGGGACAGCTAGCCCTTCCCCATGCTCGCCTGGCGCAGGTCCGGCGGCAGCAGCACCGGTATCCCATCGGCGATCGGGTAGCTCTCCTTGCACCCCGTGCAGCCGAGGCTCCCGACACCCACCTCGTCGCCGCTCTCGCCCGTCTCCAGGCGCAAGGGACTTGCGCAGGAGGGGCAGCGCAGCTTCGCAACCAGGGCGCGCTTCATCGCCGCGGCGCTACTTGATGTTCGCCATGCGCTTCGCGTAGGCCAGCGCGGAGGCGATATCGTACTCCCGCTGGATCGCCAGCTTCTCCGCCTCCAGCGAGCCTTCGGCGTGGATCGCCAGCACCGCGTGGTAGCCGCCGAACTCCGTCGCCGTCAGGTCCGCCACCAGGTGCATCGCCTTCAGGCGGTCCTCGGCTGAGACGCCCTTGCGCCCGCCCAGGTAGCGGCGGATATCCTTCGCCAGCGTCGCGTTCTTCATATCCTCTTCGCCGGGGGCCGTCACCACCAGCCCGCCCGCGATGTCCTGCACGATGGCCAGCGCCTGGTGATAGTTGTGCGCGAACTGGAACTTCGCCACGTTGGAATACATCCGGTTCGGCACCGCGAAGCCTGGCTCCACCGTCTTGGCCGTCACGGCGGCGTAGCCCAGCAGCCCCTTCACCGTCTCCGTGTACGTCGCCAGCCAGGTGAGCTTATCGCGGACGTGGCTCACTCGGGAGATGCCGTTCTGGTCGGCAAGAAGCAGTCCCGCTCCCACCAGCAGGTCCAGGAGCGGCTGCTTATAGGAGACGGCGGTGAAGCGATGGAAGTCCACAAAGGCCAGGGCAAGCGGTCCGGCGAACTGGTACTGGCCGTCCATGAAGATGCGCTCGTTCGGCACAAAGACGTCGTCGAAGATCGTCGTCGTCTCCAGCATCAGGTGCTTGTTGCTCAGGGGGAACTGGAAGTCGTTCTCCTTGGGCTGCGAGTACGCGCTGGTGATGAGGCGCAGGCCCTTGGTGTTCATCGGAATGGCGAAGGCGACGGCGTAGTCCTTGTCCTTCTCATCGAAGTTGCGCGTCGGCAGGACGATGAGCTCGTTGCTGTTCACGGAGACCGAGGTGTGCAGCTTCGCCCCCCGCACCACGATCCCGTCCTTCCTGCGCTCCACCACGCGCAGGTAATAGTCCGGGTGCTCCTGCTCGCTGGGGCGCAGCACCCGGTCGCCCTTGGCATCCGTCTGCGCCACGGCCACGGCCAGGTCGTTATCGGCGCAGTGGCGGTAGAAGCGGTGGACGCGCTCGTAGAAGTGTGTGCCCAGCGCCTTATCCATCTGGCGGGAGACGATGTGCAAGGCGAAGAGCGCGTCCGTGCCGATCTCCTTGATCAGCGTCACCATCGTCTTCCCCTCCCGGGTGGCGAGGGCGATTAGCTCTGAGCGCTTCAGGAGGTCG
Organism: Chloroflexota bacterium; assembly: GCA_016875535.1. Classification (NCBI taxonomy): domain Bacteria; kingdom Bacillati; phylum Chloroflexota; species Chloroflexota bacterium. Next base: position 6,374 of record VGPF01000020.1, on the reverse strand, counting down.
GCGGTAGTCTTGGGCGGCAGGTACAGCCGGCTGATCGGGTTCCCCGTCTCCGGGTCCTTCACCACGGCCAACTCTTTGTGCTTCGGGTCTTCCGCCAGGTGGTAATCTATCGCGGCATGCTCAACGGCGATGCGCAGAAAGGGATGCTTGGTGACATCCGCCACCTTCTTCCCCTTGTAGTAGACGGCGCGGCCATCGTTGAGGCTTTTGATATAGTGCGCCGGTGTGCGAAGACCCATAACGGCCCCCTATGCGTTGCGATGGCGTCATGATACCCTCCCGGGGCCGATGCGTCGAGCCGCGAATCAGGAAAATCAGGAGCGTTGGGTATGATCAAAGGCGAAACGATCCTCATCACCGGGGCGGCCGGCCGCGTCGCCTTCCCCATCGCGCGGGAGCTCGCCAAGTACAACCGCGTCTACGGCATGGCGCGCTTCCGCAACCCCGCCGACCGCGAGAAGCTGGCGGCCCACGGCGTCATCCCCGTCCAAAAAGACCTGGGCAAGGCCTCCTTCGACGACCTCCCCGGCGACGTCACCTATATCTTTCACGCCGGGGCCGCCATCAGCAAGGAGGCCGCCCTGGATTGGCAGTGGGCCTTTGAAGTGAACGCCCACGCCACCGGGCGCCTCATGTCGCGTTACAAAGGCGGCAGGCTCAAGGGCTTCCTCTACTGCTCCACCGGCTCCCAGTACGATTACCAGGGCCAGCGCCCCTTAAAGGAGTCGGACAGGCCCGGCCTCCACAACCACAACTACAGCCTCTCTAAGATCGCCGGAGAGGCGGTGGTCAACTTCGCCTGCAACGAGTTCAAGATGCCGGCGACCATCATCCGCATCTTCTCCACTTACGGCCCCACCGGCGGCGCGCCCTACGACCGCATGAAGGCCATCGTGGAAGGCCGCGAAGTGGCCCTCTACAAGGAGCGGCCGAACAACTACAACCCTATCTTTGAGGACGACTACGTTAACCTGGGCATCAAGGCGATGGAGGCGGCCCACGTCCCGGCCCTGACGGTGAACTGGTCCGGCAGCGAGACCGTGAGCGCCGAGGACTACTGCGAATACATCGGGAAGCTGGTGGGGAAGAAGCCCAAGATCGTCTATAACGACACCGCCTATTGGCCCATCTGGCCCGATACCACCCTCATGCACCAGGTCCTGGGCAGGACCAAGGTCAACTGGAAGGACGGCTTCAAGCGCATGGTGCGGGCCGCCTATCCCGATATGCAGCTGAATGAGGCGGACTAGCCGGGCCGAAGCCACGTTGGTGCAACGGGCGCAACGTGCTATGCTCCCCGGCGCACACCAGAGGCGAACCGAGGTAGCTCTATGATTTCACTCCAGTCCTACTCCCTCCAAGGCAAGACGGCCATCGTCACCGGCGCGGGCCAGGGCATCGGCAAGGGCATCGCCGAAGCGCTGGCGGCCCTGGGGGCGAACATCGTCATCGCCGAGCAGAACCCCACCACCTGCAAGCAGACGGCCGATGCGCTGAAGGCCAAGGGCCACAAGGCCCTCGGCATCGTCACGGACGTGCTGAGCGCCGCCTCCGTGGACGCGATGGTCAAAGCCGCCGTCAAGGAGTTCGGTCAGATAGACATCCTGGTGAACAACGCCGGCGGCATGGGCAAGACGCGCCCCAAGCCCCTGGTGCAGATGACGGAAGAGGACTGGGACTTCAATTGGGCGCTCAACGCCAAGGCCCATTACATCACCATCCACGCCATCGCGCCTGTGATGGTGAAGCAGGGCAAGGGCGGCGCCATCGTCAACATCGCCTCCATCGGCGGCTCCATAGGCCATGAGAACCTCACGCCCTACGGCTCGGCCAAGGCCAGCCTCATCAACATGACCGCCGCCGTCGCCGGCGAGCTCGGCCCCCACGGCATCCGCGTCACCGCCGTCTCCCCGGGCACCATCGTCACACCCCTCACCCAGGCCGCCGAGCCCCTGCGCCAGGGCTTCACCGAGAAGACCGCCGAGATGACGCCGCTGCGCCGCCTGGGCAACCCGGACGATATCGCAGGCGCCGTCGCCTTCCTCTGCTCGCCCGCGGCGAGCTTCATCACCGGCGTCAACCTGCTCGTGGATGGCGGCCGCCTCGCCTGCGCCCGCATCCCCGTCAACCCGCAGTTCTAGCCCTTGACGCCCTGAACGCTCCTGGTCTGCCAGGAAGCGAAGGGTCTACGAATATCGTTCCTGGGTTGCCTCTGCAACCCAACGCCTCGTAGTTCCTTCGGGCGCTCTAGCGCTTCGCGCCAGAGGCCCTCAGGATGACGGAAGTCATTTCGGCCTGGACACCACCAGCTTCGCCGGCATCACCGTCCACGCCTGGGTGCGCATCACCGCCGCCATCTCCACGAACTCCTCGTTCCCCTGGGTGTAGCGCTTCGTCACCGCCCCCTCGATGCGGATCGTGTCGCCCGGGTGCAGCAAGGCGCACTCAGGCCCCTCGATCTTCCTCAGGTCGTATTCGCCGTTCGTCCAATCGTCCGCGAAGCGGTTGAAATACGAGAGCGTGCACAGCAGGCTGTTGTACATCGAAACCACCCCGCCATGCGCGCGCACATGCTCGTTATCCACGTGATAGATATTCCAATCGCGCATCGCCGCGGCGGCCCGATAGAGCATCAGAGGCGTGTTTTCGAAGACCAGCGTTTGCATCGGCTTCTCTCCCGCCAGGTGCGGCGGCAGCTTGTAGCTCGATGCGTCTTCATAGATGCCCGGAAGAAAGCCGTGCACAAGCTTTTCCGGCGGGCGCGGGCCTGCTTCATAGATGAACGTCTGGATCTTGTTCGTCCCCACCAGCTCGCCGTTCTGATTCCGCCACTCCATCTCTTGCTTCACCGCGTAGCCCTCGCCGACGCCCGTAGCCCTTGGGCCTTCGATGCTGATGAGCCGTGAACGATTGCGCAAGCGGTCGCCGAGCTTGATCGGTCTGTGAAACTCAGGACCGAGGAACGTTGCAACGGCCCCGCCGAGCTTGTAGTTCTGGCGCAAGTAGAGATATGGCGTGAGCGCAGGCTTTTGCGCTGGAGGCAACTGGGCAAGGATATGAGCAGGCCGCCACGTCAGCTGCATCGTCATCGCCATCATCGCGATCGGCGGCGCGATACGAACGCCGTGGCGGCTCTTGGCCGCATAGGCGTCATCGGTGTAGAGCGGGTTCGAGTCCTGGAACACCTCGCACCAGTGGTCGAGGAACATCCGGTCGAGGACGACAGGCGCGACATTTTCAGGACCCCACTGGCCGATGGTGGCCCTGACCTCCGCTGGCAGCTCTTGTGCTGTCGGCAACTTCATAGACGCCTCCACGCATACGCGATAGGCGGATTATAGGGACTGCAACGTTGACTCGAATCAGGGCGGTTGCTACACTCCGCGAGATTCCTCATCGCACCGGCGCCTCTCTACTTTGGCGCCTTGCGAACCTCCCAACAACGTATCGCTGCAAGGAGCCCCACATGAGAGAAAACACCGTAGGCGTCATCGGCGCCGGGACCATGGGCGCAGGCATCGCGCAGGTCGCCGCCCAGGCCGGGAAACACGTCCTCCTCTGCGATGTCTCCATCGAGCGGGCCAACGCCGCCATAGCGGGCATCAAGAGCGGCATGGCCAAGCGCGTCGCCCAGCAGAAGATGGCCCAGGCCGACCTGGACAAGACGATGGCGAACCTGAAGGCCGTCCCCGGGCTGGCGAGCCTGAAGGAATGCGGCATCGTCGTCGAAGTCGTCTTTGAAGAGTTCGAGGTGAAGAAGAAGACCTACGCCGAGCTCGCGCCCCACCTGGGGCCGGATACCCTCCTCTGCACCAACACCTCCACCATCGCCATCACCAAGCTCGCCACGGCGGTCAAGAACCCGGAGCGCTTCGTCGGCACCCACTATTTCAACCCGGTGCCCGCCATGCGCCTGGTGGAAGTGATCCACGGCGTCAGGACGGGCCAGGCGGCGGTGGACCAGGCCGTCGCCTTCTGCAAGGCGATCGGCAAGACGCCGGTGGTGGTCAAGGACTCGCCCGCCTTCATCGTGAACCGCATCGTCGGGCCGATGATGAACGAGGCCTGCTTCCTCCTGATGGAGGGCGTCGCGACCAAGGAAGATATTGATACGGCGGTGAAGCTGGGCCTGAACCACCCGATGGGCCCCTTCGAGCTGGCCGACCTGGTGGGGCTCGATATCTGCCTCCATGAGATCGAGCTGATGTATGAGCAGTTCGCCGACTCCAAGTACCGCCCCGCGCCCCTGCTCAAGCAGATGGTGATGGCCGGCTACCTGGGGCGCAAGACCGGCAAGGGCTTCTACGACTACCCGGCCAAGGCCTGACCTGTGTTCCGCATCGGCAAGCTCTACCACGTCATCCACGTCGTCTCGGACATCGAGGCCGCCGAGCGCTGGTATAACGACGTCTTCGCCGTAGACTGGTTCCAGCCCAAGGCCTACTCCGATATCGAGATGCGCGAAGCCTCCCTAGGGCTCATCGGCGATTTCGTCATCGAGCCGATGATGCCGGGGAAGAACCCCGGGGCGGAGACGCGCCCCACGGGACGCTTCCACGCGCGCTTCGGCCAGCACCTGCACTCCCTCGCCTTCTTCGTGGACGATCACCAATCGCTCTATGAGCGCCTCAGGCAGAACAACGTGCGCATCGTGGGCAGCGCGGGCGCGGGGACGGACAAGGCGCCTCCCGGCGGCGCATTCTTCACGCACCCCAAGGACACCTTCTGCCAGTTCGAGATGATGGACGGCAGACGCACCGAGCGCGACCCGCGCTTCATCAAGAAGGGCTGGTCGGCGCGGTATTGGCGCGATGAGCATCCCCTGGGGATCGAGCTCACCTCGCACTGCACCGTGCTGGTGAAAGACCTGGCCAAGGCCCGCGCCCTCTTCACCAACGCCATGAACGCGACCTTCCTCTTCGAAGAGGCGTCGGCGGCCACGAAGTGCGCGAGCGCCTACGTGCTCCTGGGCGAAGGGACCGTGGTGGAGCTGGCGATGCCCCAGGCCAAGGACTCCCTCGCCGGAGAGGACATGGAGAAGAACGGCGAGATCGTCCACGCCGTCACCTGGCGCGTGAAAGACCTGGCGAAGGCCCAGCGCCACCTGGAGAGCAAACGCCTCCGCACGCGCCGCTTGGGAAACGACACCATCATCATCGAGCCCGCCGATGCCTTCGGCGCCGTGCTGGGCTTCACCTCGCGCCGCCTGCCGAACGATCCCAGGAAGCCGACGCCGTGAAGCTCAAGGACAGGGTCGCCATCATCACCGGGGGCAGCTCCGGCATCGGCAAGGCGGCGGCGGAGCTCTTCGCCAGGGAGGGCGCGCACATCGCCGTCTTCGATATCTGGCCCGCAGGCGGCGAGGCGACGGTCGCGCGGGTGCGCTCCCTGGGGCGGGAGGCTCTCTTCGTCAAGTGCGATGTCTCATCGGAGGCGCAGGTGGAATCGGCCGTCGGCCAGGTGGTCCAGCGCCTCGGCAGGATTGACATCCTCTTCAACAACGCCGGAGGCGGCGTGAGCCCGGACGACCCGCCGCAGGTCCGCGGCGCGACGCCCATTGACCAGATGAGCGAAGCCGAATGGGACAAGGTGGTGGACAGCCACCTGAAGGGCTGTTTCCTCTGCTCCAAGCACGTGGTGCGCCAGATGAAGCGGCAGAAGCCAGGCGGCGCCATCGTCAACACCTCGGCGGTGGCTGGACTCGTGGGCGTGCGCTTCCAGCATGCTTATGGCGCGGCCAAGCACGGCATCATCGGCCTGACGAAGGAGATGGCGCTGGAGCTTGTGGACGACGGCATCCGCGTGAACGCCGTCGCGCCCGGGGCCACCGTGACCAATATGCTTCGGCAGAACAATAGAGAGGTTCCCCAGGCAACGCTCGACGGCCTGAAGCAGCGCTATCCCATGATAGCGCGCCGCCCAGCCGGAAGAGATCGCCAACGGCGTCCTCTTCCTCGCCTCGGACGATGCCTCCTTCGTCACCGGCGCGGTGCTGAGCATAGACGGCGGCCTGGTGGCGGGATAACCTCCTGTCATCCTGTCAAAGACACCGGAGTTTCGGGGAGGGCCTCTGGTGCGAAGCACGTGAGCGCCCCTCTCCGGATTGCTGGCCTACCCGAAGGGCTCCGATCTCTATCGGAGAGGCCAGCCCATCCCCTTGGGGCGCTCCGGTGCGGCTCCGATGCAGCATGCGGTCCGAGCAGTCCGGACTCATAGGAATGAGAGTGAGGACACGCGCTCCGGTGAAGCACACGGAGTCCTTCAGAAAGGACCGCGTTCGTCCGATGTAATCGGACCGCCCCTACAGAGGATGGTGGGTTGCAGGAGCAACCCAGGCGGCGTAGGCCCGTTCGTCGTGGTGATTGGGGATCGCC
>VGPF01000019.1 GCA_016875535.1 Chloroflexota bacterium | reverse complement strand
GCTATTTTAGCGCAAAGCGGAGAAGAGATACAGGGAGTTATCCACCGATTTTCACAGATTGACACCGATTCAGAGAGAAGATGTTTCATCCGCAGATAACGCAGTGAGCGCAGATATTAGGAGAGCGGTTGAGAGAGGGTGTGGGGCGCCGTTCAACCTCGATCACGGGGTGAAGATGGGGAGGATGGCGCGGAGAGGGCCGAGCTTGCGGCGGATGCGGACCCAGTCGTTATCGCCGCGGAGCATCTTGCAGGCCGAGTTCCAGGCGCGGTTGTAGTTGCGCAGATACCAGATGCAGATGCGCGGCGTGAGGGCATATAGCTTGAGGAGCTGGCCCGCGGTGCGCTGGTCCTGGAGCATGTGGCCATCCAGGGCGCGCTGGTAGGGCCAGAGGTCGGGTCGCTCACTGGCGAGGCCCGCGACGACGGTGGGCGCGGCGAGCTGTGCGCTCTTGATGGCATGGTAGATGCCCTCGCCGCTGAAGGGATCGGCGACGCCTGCGGCATCGCCGATGAGGAGGACGCGCTCCTTGGCGACGGGCGTTTTTGCGAGGCGCATGGGGATATGGTGGCCGCGGATGCTGCGCACCTTGTAATCGCCGAGGTCCAGGGAGGCGAGGTAGCGCTCGTAGTAGGCGCGAAGGTTGGGAGCGTGCCTCTTCATCGCGCCGACGCCGATGGAGAGGTGCCTCCTCTTGGGGAAGACCCAGGCGTAACCTTCCTTTATGTAGCCGACGTCCAGGGCGATGCGCTTATCCCACTCTTCGACCTTGTGCTGGGGGACTTCGATCTCCGCCTCCAGCGCCACATCGCCGCGCACCTCGCTGTGGAGGCCCGCCTGCCGCGCCACGATGCCGTTTGCGCCATCGGCCCCCGCCAAGAGCTTGGCGTGGACGATGCCCTCCGCTAGGTGGACGGCGCAGCCGTCGTTGCGCGCTTCGATATTCCTCACACGCGCGCCGTCCATGAGCTTCGCGCCGGCCTCAACGGCCTTGCGCGTCAGGAGGTCATCGAAGCGATCGCGCATGACCATGTAGGCGATGGGCTCGTGATAGGGCTTCACGAAGCCCTTATCCATCCGGTAGGTGATGAGCCCCTCCGTGATGGTGCGCTCGATAGCCGGGGAGATATCGAAGTCTAAGAGTCGTCGCGCTCGGTGGGTGACGCCGCCCGCGCAGGTCTTGTAGCGCGGCAGGCGCTCCTTTTCGATGAGGACGACGGACCTGCCCGCGAGGGCGACCTGGCGCGCCAGGGTGGAGCCGGAGGGCCCGGCGCCGATGACGGCTAGATCGTAGGAGGCGGTGGTCATTGCGTTCCCATCTCTCAAGGCGGACGCAGCTTCCTAGATGGCGCGGAGGGCGATATCGGTGCGGTAGTGGGCGTCTTGGAACTTGATGCGCTTTACGTTGCTGTAGGCCTGCTCGCGCGCCTCGGCCATGTCCTTGCCGAGGGCGGAGACGATGAGGACGCGCCCGCCATCGGTGACGAGCCGGCCGTCCTTGAGCTTGGTGCCGGCGTGGAAGACCATCACGTCCGGGTCAACGTCCTGGAGGCCGGTGATGGGGTAGCCCTTTTTGAAGGCGCCGGGATAGCCGCCGGAGGCCATCACAACGCCGACGCAGGGCTTGGGATGCCAGTTGGGCGTCACTTTGTGGAGGGTGCGCTCGGCCACGCCCACGAAGATGTCTACGATGTCCGTCTGGAGGCGCGGGAGGATGACTTGCGCCTCCGGGTCGCCGAAGCGGCAGTTGAACTCGATGACCTTCACATCGGTGCCGTTGACCATGAGACCGGCATAGAGGACGCCGCGATAGGGACGGCCTTCCTTCTCCATGCCTTGGATGGTGGGCTTGAGCACCGTCTCCGTAATCCTATCGAGCATGGCCTTGTCCAAGAACTCGGGCGGCGAGTAACAGCCCATGCCGCCCGTGTTGGGGCCATCGTCGTTATCGTTCACGCGCTTGTAGTCGCAGGCGGAAACAGTGGTGAGGACGGTCTTGCCATCGGTGATGGCGAAGAGGCTGGCCTCCTTCCCCTGGAGGTGTTCTTCCAGGACGACGCGCTTGCCGGCATCGCCGAAGTAGCCGTCCACCATCGCCAGTTTGATAGCGGCAAGGGCCTCTTCCTTGGTGGCTGGCACGGTGACGCCCTTGCCTGCGGCAAGGCCATCGGCCTTGACCACCGGAGGGGAGGCCAGGCCTTCCACGTACTTCACGGCGGCATCGTAGCTCTCAAAGCTTTCGTTATGGGCCGTGGGGACGCCGTACTTCCGCATAATCATCTTGGCGTAGGCCTTGCTGGATTCCAGCTGGGCGGCGCGCTTGGTGGGGCCGAAGATGGGGACGGTGTGCGCGGGTGAGGAGAAGTAGTCCACGATGCCGCTCTCCAGAGGGACTTCCGGCCCGACGACGATGAGGCCGATATTGTTGGCTTGGACGGCCTTGAGCATCGCATCGAAGTCCCAGACGTCAATCGGCAGGTTCTTGCCGAGGTGGGAGGTGCCGCCGTTCCCCGGGGCGAAGTAGAGATCGTGGACCTGGGGACTGTTGTAGACCTTCCAGCCGATGGCGTGCTCGCGGCCGCCGCTGCCGACGATGAGGATGTTCATATGCGGGCTGTTTCTGGTCTAGCCGAAGACTTAAGGGCTATTCCCACTCGATGGTGCCGGGCGGCTTGCTCGTGATGTCATAGACGACGCGATTGACGCCGGGAACTTCGTTCACGATGCGGTTGGAGATGCGCGCCAGGATGTCATAGGGGAGTCTGGCCCAATCGGCGGTCATGGCATCTTCGCTGGTGACGGCGCGGATGGCGACGACGCTGCCATAGGTGCGGTGATCGCCCATGACGCCGGTGCTGTGGCTGGAGGTGAGGACGGCGAAGCTCTGCCACAACTGGCGGTAGAGCTTCGCCTTTTTGATCTCGTTCATGACGATCCAATCGGACTGGCGGAGGATGTGCAGCTTATCGCCCGTTACTTCGCCGATGATGCGGATGGCGAGGCCGGGGCCGGGGAAGGGCTGGCGGTAGACCATCTCCTCCGGGAGGCCGAGGGCGACGCCGACCTCCCGCACCTCATCCTTGAAGAGGTTGCGGAGGGGCTCGATGAGCTGGAAGCGCATGCCCTTGGGGAGGCCGCCGACGTTGTGGTGCGTCTTGATCTTGGAGGCGGCCTTGGTCTCCGGGGTCACGCTTTCGATGACGTCCGGGTAGAGGGTGCCCTGGGCCAGGAAATCGGCATCGCCCAGCTTGGCGGCCTCCGCCTCAAAGACCCGGATGAACTCGGCGCCGATGGTCTTGCGCTTCTCTTCCGGGTCCGTGATGCCCTTGAGGGCGCCGACGAAGCGCTCCACGGCGTTGACGTGGATGAGGTTCATCTTCAGGTTGCGCCTGAAGACCTGGACCACACGCTCCGGCTCCTCCGCGCGGAGGAGGCCGTTGTCCACAAAGATACAGGTGAGCTGATCGCCGATGGCCTTGTGGATGAGGGTGGCGACGACGGCAGAGTCCACGCCGCCGGAGAGGGCGCAGACGACGCGCCCGCGGCCGACCTTGGCCTGTATCTTTTCGATCTGCTCAGCGATGAAGTTGGAGGGTGTCCAATCGCCTGTGCAGCCGCAGACGTTGAAGAGGTAGTTCTTGAGGATCTCTTTCCCCTGGGGGGTGTGGACCACTTCCGGGTGGAACTGGATGCCGATGAAGCCGCTCTCGCTGCTCATGGCGGCGATGGGGCTATTTTCTGTGTAGGCGAGGATCTTGAAGCCCGGCGGCAGTTGGGTCACGTGGTCGCCGTGGCTCATCCAGACGGGCACATCGTGCGGCATGTTCTTGAAGAGGGCGGCATCGTCCTGGTTCTGGTGGATGACGGCGTGGCCGTATTCGCGCTTGCCGCCAGGCTGGACCTTGCCGCCGAGCTGATGGGCCATAAGGTGCATGCCGTAGCAGATGCCCAGCACCGGCACCTTATTGTTGAAGACCCAGGCGGGCGCGCTGGGGGCGTCCTGCTCGTAGACGCTGGCGGGGCCGCCCGAGAGGATGAAGCCTTTGGGGTTCAGGGCCTGGATCTTCTCCCAGGGCGTGTCATGGGGAACCAACTCGCAATAGACGTGGAGCTCACGCACGCGCCGCGCGATAAGCATGCTGAACTGCGAGCCGAAATCTAGGATGACGACGCAGTCTTGGGTGGGGGGAGCGGTCTTCTTCGCGGGGACAGGCTCGAGACCCTTCTTCTCTTTCGCGATCTCGAGGTAGGTCGAGACTTCGACGTCGCCGCTTACTCTGACGCGAAGGCTCTTGTCATCAGTCGAGCGTTCCAAAGAGCCCTCCTATATGTGGAGAGGAAGTCTAGCACCCGTGGTATACTCAGTCAAGGTTTGAGAAACGTCCAGCAACAGATTCGGAAGGCCCTTGAATCGCTCCGCGGCGGAGGGCTTGTCGCCTATCCAACGGACACGGTGTACGGCGTTGGCGCGGATGCCACGAATGTGCGAGCCGTTCGCCACGTTTTTCGCGTGAAATCGCGTCCGCTAACGATGGCGCTCCCTATCCTGGTCTCTGATATCCATATGATGCACGCCGCAACAGAAGAGTTGCCGCCAAGCGCTATCCGGCTCGCCCTGCGCTTCTGGCCGGGGGCGCTGACGATGGTGGTGAAGAAGTCGCCGCTCATCCCGGCGATCGTCACTGCGAGCGCGCCGACGGTGGCCATCCGCATCCCGGACCACCCGACGCCTCGGGCGCTGGCCAAGGGCATCGGCGCGCCACTGGTGGGGACGAGCGCCAACAGGTCGGGACAGCCCTCCGTAACGACAGCCTCAGCGGTCACGGCGCAGATCGGCGAGGATGTGGACGTGGTCATAAGCGGGCGGTGCAAAGGCGGGATCGAGTCCACCATCATTGACCTGACGCAGCAGCCGCCGAAGATCCTGCGCCAAGGGCCTGTGACCAAGGAAGCGCTCGAAGAGGTCATTGGCAAGGTAGACGTATGACGACGATATCGAAGCCAAGTTCCCTTCTGGAGCGCCAGCCGCTCATTGAGGCGGAGCTGAAGCGGGCCGTAGCGGATAACAAATCGCCCCTTCACCGGATGCTGCGCTACCACTTGGGATGGATTGACCAGATGGGCATGCCCGAGCGGCACGCCTCCCCGGACCGCGTCCTCGGCACGCTGACGCTGCTCTCCGCCGAGGCGGTCGGCGCATCTGCGGCCCAGGCCGTCCCTGGCGCAGCGGCGATGGAGCTCACCAAGGCCTACTTTCAGATACACGAAGAGCTTCGCGCGGGAACGCCGGAGGTAGCCGGGCGGCCTGCGCTCTGGTGGCATGCAGGCGCCTCGCAAGGCATCAATGCCGGCGATGGGATGTACGCCTTGGCGCGGCTGGAGCTGATGCGTTTGGAGGAGTTGGACATTTCGGCCGATCGCATCACCCGCGCGCTCGCGACAGTGGACAGGGCATCCCTGCGCGTCACGGAGACCCTCTACCGGGCAATCACGGCGGAAGGGACGCTGGAAGATACGCCTGAAGCGCACATAGAGGCGATCCGAGGGAAGGCGGCCATCCATGGGGCCGCCTGCGCGCTGGGGGCGATTATCGGCAACGGTTCCCCTAGGGTAGTGGATGCGCTTCGAAGCTTCGGCGAGCGCACAGGTACGGCGGCGATTGTGCGGGAGGAGCTGAGGGCGATCAGGGGAGTCCATGGGAGTAGTCGGTCACAGCTCGTGGAGATGCTGGATAAGAGACGGTCGCTGCCGGTACTGGCGCTGCTCAAGATGGCGACGGGCAATGACAGGGCGGCGCTCACTGCCACGGCCGTTCGCGATGGGCCGCTCTCTGATGAGCGGCTGGAGAAGCTCGCAGTACTTATGGAAAGCACGGGGGCTGTACGTTATTGCGAGGAGACGATCCAGCAAGAGCTACAGGAGGGCCTTGAGGCGATGAAGGCGGCAGCGCTTCCGGCGGATGCGGCGGACCGTCTAGCCGAGCTCGCGCGGTTCGCAGCAGGGACGCACTGATGGAAGCAAAGCGCAAGGCACCACATCATAGGGGCACTATATCGATGCGCGTGCGAGAGCGCCTGTACATCCACTGGCTGATCCGGCACCTTCGGACGCACCTCATCGCCGGCACGATCGCGCTCATCCCGCTCGTTGTGACCTTCGTCATCCTGCGCCTCTTTTTCAACTTTGTGGACGGCCTTGTCCAGCCGCTTGTGGAACGGATTTTCGACCGAGAAATCTTCGGTGTCGGCGGCGCCATCACCATCGTCGGCGTCTACATCGTGGGCCTGGTCATCCGCTCGGCCTACGGGAAGCCGTTCATCCAAGTCATTGAGACGGTTATCCTGCGCGTGCCGCTCATCAAGTCCATCTACAACCCCACAAAGCAGATCATTGACTCCCTTTCAACGGCGGGCCAAGCGCCGCACCGGGTTGTAGTTATCCCCTGGCCCAGCAAAGATACGTACACGGTCGGCTTTTACACCGGCGAGGTGACGGACGGCGAAGGGAAGTTCTTTTGCAACATCTTGGTGCCCACAACACCGACGCCGCAATCTGGGCTTCTGGCGATCGTGCCGAAGGAAGAGGTGATCTTCACGGACATGACGCTGGACGAGGGCTTGCGCCTTGTAGTCTCCAGCGGCGTCATCACGCCGAAAGACCTGATGCGGAAGAACTACCAGAAGCGGCCCGAGGACAAGGACCCGAACGAGGTCCCGGAGCGGCTCTAGCCGCCTGGTCCAGCTGCGATGGGCTCCGCGCAGGCGGAACTGTCCACCTTCCACGAGTTGACGATGGAGGAGACCTCATGAAAATGCATCTCTTCCGCGGCAAAGGGGACCAACACCTTCGAGAGCCTTGCCGGGTCCTCCGAGAGCGGGTCTAGCCAGAGAGCTTCCGTCTCCGGCGTGAGGATGACGGGCATCCGGTCATGGATGGGGCGCATGAGGGGATTGGCCTCCGTAGTGAGGATGGTGAAGGAGCGCACCCACTTGCCTTCGGGCGATCTCCACAGTTCCCACAGCCCTGCAAAAGCGAAGGGCCCCTTGGCCTTGAGCATGACGTAGAAGGGGGGCTTGGCCTTGCCTTCGCGGAGCCATTCATAGAAGCCGGTGGCGACGACAAGGCATCGCCGCTTCCTGAAGGCCACGCGAAAGGCGGCCGTCTCCTCCGCCGTCTCAGCCCTGGCGTTGATGAAGCGCGCGCCGATGGAGAGGTCCTTGGCCCAGTGAGGCACCAGGCCCCAGCGCATCATCTGGCCTTGCCGCTCGCCGTTGGCGCCGGTGACGATGGCGAGTGATTCCTGGGTAGGCGCGACGTTATAGCGGGGCGTAAGCTCCAGCGATCCGACATCGCACTGGAAGCGCTCTTCTATCTCTCGATTGGAGGAGGCGACGGCGTAGCGTCCGCACATCAGGCACCCTTGGCGCTGTTCTTGAAGTGGGGGATGACGTACTTCCCAAAGAGCTTGATGGAGTTCATGAGTCGCTCATGGGGGATGCGTCCCACCTGCATCATACAGAGGATCTGGTCTGCGCCCGCATCCCGGTACATCTCGATGGTGCGGATGCAGGCGTCTGGGTCGCCGATGCAATAGGCGCCGGAGTCTATCTGCTCGTTGTAATCGGCCTGCCTGGATCGTAGGGCTGAATCGGCAGGGGTGACGTTGAGCTTGTGGTAGCGGTAGCTGGGCGGCACGTCTCTCTCTTCGATCCGCTGCCAGCTGGGGTCGTAGAGCTTCTTGTTGGTAGCAAAGTACCACAAGGCGTTCGGGCCGCCGATCTCACGGGCCTTCCGGTCGGTGTCGTCGCAATAGGTCATGGCAAAGGCGCCGACCTGCTCATGCTTGTAAGCGCCAGCCTGCTTGGCAGGGTGGGTGACGGCCTTGCGATAGTCGGCGATGCGCTCTTTCAGGTAGCCCGGCGGCGCGATGGCGAAGCAGAGGGCTCCGATGCCGTGCCGTCCGGCGATGGTGAAGGAGTCCGGCTGAGCGCAGGCCATCCAGAGCGGAGGGTGGGGCTTCCGGATGGGCTTCGGCAGGATGTTGCGCTCGGGGATATCCCAGAACTTGCCCTTGTGGCTGAACCAATCGCTCATCCACATCTTGGGGATGATTTCGATGGCCTCTTCCCATTCATCGCGGGTATCTTCAAGGCGCACGCCGAAGGGCTCAAGCTGCCACGGGTTGGATGAGCGCCCCGTGCCGAGGTCCGCCCTGCCGTTGGACATGATGTCCAGGGTGGCAAGGCGCTCGGCCACGCGGATAGGGTGATTGACCTTGCCTTCCATGAGGACCACGCCGTGGCCCAGGCGGATGGCGCTGGTCCGCGAGGCGAGATAGCCGAGCCAGACTTCCGGGCCGCAGGAGTGGGCGAACTCGGTGAGGAAGTGATGCTCAACCACCCAGGCATACTCGAAGCCGTTCTGTTCGGCAAAGACCACCTGGTCGGCGGCCTGGTGGAAGATATCGTACTCGCTGCGCGGGTTCCAGGGCTTGGGGACCTGCAGCTCAAAGATCAGGCCGAACTTCACAGCAGCGTCGCCTTTCCTCTCGCCTTCTTTGCGAAGTAGGGGATGACGTACTTGCCAAAGAGCATGATGGAGTTCATCACCTTTTCATGGGGGATGCGCCCAACCTGCATGAAGCAGAGAAGCTGGTCGGCGCCGGCCGCCTCGTATTTCTCGATGGTGCGGATGCAGTGGTCAGGGTCGCCGACGCACATGGAGCCGTTGTCTATGAGCTGGTTGTAGTCCCATCCCTTGTTGCCCACGCGGTCGTCCGACCGGACGAGCTGGGCATGCCATCGGTAGCTGGGCGGTACGTCTTCCAGGTTGCGCTGCATCCAGACCGGATCGTAGATGTTGCGAAGGGTGGCGTAGTACCAGAGAGCGTTCGGGCCGCCCAAGTCGCGCGCCCGCTGGTTGTCATCGTCGCAATAGACCACGGTGAAGGCGCCTACCTGGTTGTTTTTGAAGAGGCCTGCCTGCTCAGGCGCGGTGGCGATGGCGGTGCGGTAGCGGTCTATGCGCTCCTTCATCTGGCCCGGCTGGGCCAATGTGAAACACAGCGCGCCGACGCCCTTTCTGCCAGCCATCTCAAAGGTGTCCGGCTGGGCGCAGGCCACCCAAAGGGGCGGATGCGGCTTCTGGATGGGCTTGGGCAGGATATTGCGCTCCGGGATATCCCAGAACTTGCCCTTGTGGCTGAACCAGTCCGTGGACCACATCTTAGGGATGATATCTATGGCCTCCGCCCACTCGTCCCGCGTCTCCGCCAGCTCACAGCCGAAGGGCTCGATCTGCCAGGGGTGGGCGCTCCGCCCGGTGCCGAACTCGACACGCCCGTTGGACATGATGTCCAGTGTGGCGATGCGCTCGGCGACGCGGATGGGGTGGTTGATCTTCCCCTCCAAAAGGACGACGCCATGGCCAAGGCGAATGGTGCTGGTGCGGCTGGCCAAATAGCCGAGCCAGACTTCGGGCGCGCCGGAGTGGGCAAACTCGGGCAGGAAGTGGTGCTCCACTGCCCAGACATATTCGAAGCCTTGCTGTTCGGCCAGCACCGTCTGGTCGGCGGCCTGGTGGAAGGTATCGTACTCGGTGCGGTCGCCCCAGGGCTTGGGGACGTTAAGCTCAAAGAGCAGGCCGAATTTCATGGGTTGCCCGCCGGGGTGTGATTAGCGCGAACGGTACGTCTGACCTGGACGAGTGTCAATGCGCGGAGGCGAGCCATCAGCCAATCATATAGCTGCCGCGGCACACGTTGAGGATGGCGCCGTTGATGCCGGAGGCGGCATCCGAGCAGAGGAAGACGATGGCACTGGCGACCTCCGCCGGTTCGATGTAGCGGCCGCCGACTAGGGTGGCATAATCGCCGGCGCGCCGGGCAGGCGTGACAATGGCCTTGTTACGCTCGGTATCGGTATGCCCAGGGGCGACGACGTTGGTGCGGACGCCGTGCTTGATGCCCTCCAGGGCCAGCACGCGGCTCAGGGCCACCACGCCGCCCTTGGCGGCGGAATAGACGCCGTGGCCCTCTATGGGGCGAAAGGCCGCGCCGGAGGCGACGTTCACAATGACGCCACTCTTTTGCTGCACCATGACGTGCATGGCCGCCTGACAGCAGAAGAAGAGGCCACGCAGGTCCACAGAGAGGATGTCATCCCACAGCTTCTCCGTGACCTCCAGTATCTTGGCGCGGGGAAAGATGGCGGCCACATTGGCCAGGGCGTCAATGGAGCCGAATTCGCGCTTTACCTGGGCCACCATCGCGCGGGTCTGCTGGACGTTCGCGATGTCCGTCTTGATGACCAGGGACTTCCTGCCCTGTCGGGGGAACTCTTTGGCCGTCTTGTTCGCCCCAGCCTCGTCTATATCCACAAGGGCCACGTTCGCGCCCGCCTTGGCACAGGCGATGGCTGTGGCTTTGCCGATGCCCGCCGCCGCGCCCGTGACGATCACATTCTTGCCGTTCAACTGCATCGCAGACCCCCTTCGCGGAAGTGTCGCTATTACAGCAGGAACAGGGCAAAATCACAATTGTCGTCTCCTTTGACTCGCCGCCCCAGCAACTCTATAATCCCAACCTACCAGGAGTACTCGATGTTCCTCAAGGATCGAGTCGCGATCGTCACTGCAGGCGGCGGCCCAGGTATGGGCAGCGCCTTCTCCTATGCCCTGGCGAAGGAGGGGGCATCCCTCGTCGTCGCCGATTACGATGAAGGCCGCGGCGAGGCGGTGGCGAAGAGGATACGCGATGGCGGCGGCAAGGCCATCGGCGTTCCCACGGATGTCTCCAAGCCCGCCGATGTGGAGCGCATGGTGGAACGCACCCTCAAGCAGTTCGGCAAGGTGAGCATCCTCTCCAACCATGCCGGGGCCACCACGTCAGGCAAGACGGTTGAGGAGATGCCCCTCGAGCTCTGGGATAGGGCGATGAACGTCCACCTGCGCGGCACGTTTCTCTGCACCAAGGCCGTGATCCCGCACATGAAGAAGGAGAAATGGGGACGCATCGTCAACACCTCATCGCGCGCGGCCTACAGCTCCAAGATCAAGACGCTGACCGATTACGCCACCGCAAAGGCAGGCATCATCGGCTTTTCGCGAAGCGTGGCTCGAGAGTTGGGCGAGTACGGCATCACCGTGAACTGTATCGCGCCGGGGCTGGTGAGCGATAGCGGCCTGGGCCTTGTCTACCCAAGCGCCGTGTGGCCTCCCCCGAATAAGGAGGCCGAGCAAACGGCGGCTGACAACGAAGGCCAGATGATCCGCCCCTACCGCATGGTGAAGCCGGACGAGATCGCGGGGGCGCTGCTCTATCTGGTGGGGCCCTATAGCGACCGCGTCACCGGCATGGTGCTGCACGTGAACGGCGGGAGCTATCTGCCCGCCTAGCGGAAGCTTTTCTTCAACTCCCGCGCCACTTCCGCCAAGGCATCGCGCCCGGCGTCTATCTCCGACCACATGCTAACGAAGCCGTGGATCATCCCTTTGTACCGGGTGAGCTTCGTCCGCACGCCCGCCTTCTTCAGGGCCGCCGCGTAGGATTCGCCTTCATCGCGCAGCGGGTCGTATTCCGCCGTCTGCACAAGGGCAGGCGGAAGGCCCTTCAGACTCTTCGCCTTGATGGGCGCGGCGTAGGAATGCTCCGCATCGGCTACGCTACGCAGGTACTGTTCCCAGTAGAACTGCATCATCGCCCTAGTGAGAAAGAGGCCCTCGCCGTTCCGGCGATAGGACTTTGTGTCAAAGTTGCGCTCGATCACAGGGTAGACGAGGGCCTGATAGATCAGCGGCGGGCCGTTGCGGTCACGGGCCATGAGCGCGACGGCGGCCGCCAGGTTGCCTCCGGCGCTGGAGCCGCCGATGGCGATCCGCTTAGGATCGGCGTTGAGCGATGCGGAATTGTCAAAAGTCCATCTGGCGGCGGCGTAGCAATCTTCCGCAGGGACAGGGAACTTGAACTCGGGAGCGAGCCGGTAGCCGACGCTCACGACGACGCAGGAGGCCCAATTGGCGATGTGGCGAGAGGCCCCATCGGCCAGATCTATATCGCCGCCGACCCAGCCGCCGCCGTGAAGCCAGACGAGCGCAGGGAGCGGCCCGACGCCCTTGGGCAAGTAGATGCGGACAGGGATCGTGCCGCCTTGAACGGGGATCGTCCGGTCCTCGGTCTTCGTGACCTCCGGACCTTTTCCCCGCTGCACTGCAGCACTATACGCGCGAGCTTGCGCGGGGGTCATGGTAGCCCCATCCGGGCGGGTGCCGGAGACTCGCTCCAGGTAGGCCTTGACCTGCGGATGCAGCGCCATCCTATCCCTCAGCTTTGGCTCGGTAGTGAGGCCGAAAAGGTCAGCCGCCCGCTACTTCTTCGCCCCGGCGGCCGTTTTCTGGAACTTCGGGATGACGTTCTTCCCAAAGATGCGGATGGAGTCCATGATCTTCTTGTGAGGGATGCCGCCCGCCTGCATGTGGATGATGAGCTGATCCACGCCCACATCCTGGAAGCGCTGGACGATCTTGGTGCATGATGCAGGGTCTCCCACCATGATGCCGCCGGAATCAATGAGCGATTGCGGGCCGCCCGCAAGCAGATGCTTTTCGCCCTCCCACATGCCCTGCAGCGTGTATTCGTACGTGCGGGGAGGGGGTTGATCCTTGGGCCACCGGGTGTACCGCATGCCGCGCAAGGCGTACCAGTGGGCGGCTTCGCTGCCGATCTTTTTCGTCTCTGCATCGTCTTCGCCGCAGAGGCCGGTAGTGAAGCCTGCAAGCTGGTTGTTCACAAAGCCTGCAACGGGGGTGGCATTCTTCACGAGCTTGCGGTAGAGGTTCACTTTATCGTCCAGCTGCTCGGGAGCGACACCGGAAGCGAAGAAGAGGATGCCTAGGCCGGCTTCCGCCGCCCGCCTGGCGCTGTCCGGCGAGGTGCCGGCCAGCCACATGGGCGGGTGCGGCTTCTGGATGCAGCGAGGGACGACTGTTCTTGGGGGGATGTTCACGTATTTGCCCTTGAACCCCACCTCCTCTTGCGTGAGGAGCTTGACCACTGCCTGCGTGCCTTCCAACCACATGTCGCGGCTCTCTTCGGCGTTAATCTCAAAGCCCTCAAGCTCTGTGGGAGAGACGGAACGCCCAGTGCCAAGCTCCACGCGCCCGTTGCTGAGGATATCGAGCATGGCGATGCGCTCCGCCACGCGCGCCGGGTGGTTGTACTTGGGCGGCGTCAAAACGACGCCGTGGCCCAGGCGCATGCGGGTGGTCACCTGGCTCAGCGCGCCGAGGAGGACTTCGGGGGCGGAGCAATGGGCGAACTCTTGGAGGAAGTGGTGTTCGGTGAGCCAGATGTAGTCAAAGCCGTGGGCTTCGGCATGCCTCACCTGCTCCACGACGTTCCGAACGATCGTGGCCTCTTTCTCAGGTGTCCAAGGCTTGGGGACGCAGATTTCGTAGAAGAGTCCGAATTTCACTAAACCCTCCCGGTATACAGGTCGTGGACGACCACTAGATTATCCAGGACATAGGGCAACACTTCAAGCCTGCATTGTTCTCGAAAGAGTGGGCATGACCGAACCACCACACGCCGGTTTCCCCGGGCGTAGACACGGGCTGAATTCAGGTGAATCGCACGTAGGCTAACGGCGCCTCTTCGCCTTCCCGGCGCGCTTGGCCTTGCCCTTCTTAAAGCGGGGAATGACGTACTTGCCAAACTGGGTGATGGACTCCAACATCCGCTTGTGAGGAAGGCCGCCGGCCTGCATGTGGATGATGAGCTGGTCTACGCCGACATCCTGGAAGCGCTTCACGTAGGCTGCGCACCGATCCGGGTCGCCGACCATGATGACATCGTCCTTCAACATGCCCTCGGGGCCAGTGGCGCGCAGCTTGTCAGCAGCACCCGCCATGCGCTCCTTGGTGTATTCATAGGTCTTGGGCGGCTCCACGCCTTTGGGCCAGGACGAGTACTCAGCTCCCATCAGGTTGTACCACCAGGCCGCGCGGGAGCCTGTCCTTCTTGCCTCCGCATCGTCTTTGCCGCAGAGTCCCGTGCAGAAGCCAGCCAGCTGGTTATTCACGTTGCCTGCGATGGGCTTGGCGCTCTTGATGGTCTCCCGATATATCTTGACGGTGTCCTTCAGCATCTCCGGCGTGAGGCCGGTGCTGAAGAAGAGCACTCCCAGACCGCTTTCGGCGGCGCGCTTGGCGCTATCGGGCGAGGTGCCGGCGAGCCACATAGGCGGGTGGGGCTTCTGAACGCAGCGCGGGAGTACTGTCCGCTCCGGCATGCGCACATACTTCCCCTCATAGCTCACCTTCTCTTCCGAGAGGAGCCTCGCCACCAACTGCGTGCCCTCCATCCACATATCGCGGCTTTCGGCTGCGTTGATATCAAAGCCCTCAAGCTCCCTTGGCGTGACGGAGCGGCCAGTGCCGAGCTCGACGCGGCCATTGCTTATGATGTCCAGCATGGCGATGCGCTCGGCGACGCGCACCGGGTGGTTGTACTTGGGAGGTGTGAGGACGACGCCGTGGCCGAGGCGAATCTTTTTGGTCACCTGGCTCAGCGCACCCAAGAGAATTTCAGGA
This sequence comes from Chloroflexota bacterium, assembly GCA_016875535.1. Lineage (NCBI taxonomy): Bacteria > Bacillati > Chloroflexota > Chloroflexota bacterium. Next base: position 24,937 of record VGPF01000019.1, on the reverse strand, counting down.
GCGGAGCAGTGAGAGAACTCCTCCAAGAAGTGGTGCTCGGTGAACCAGACGTACTCAAATCCATACTTCTCAGCGACGACGATCTGCTCGATGACCTCGCGGATCATCCGCGCCTCTTTGCCTGGGGTCCAGGGTTTGGGGACGCATATCTCGTAGAAGAGGCCGAATTTCATGGGCGCACTCCTAGGCAAAAAGTCTTCGCATTTGTAACACCAGAGAAGGAAGGAGTCAACGAATGACGCTTTCTCGCGGCTAAGCGGTGAGATGCTATGGAACCACGCTGCCCGCGATGAGCGTTCCCGCCGCGGAGAACATGCCGCCCGGCCCGTGGGCGATGCCGATCTTGGCGCCCTTCACCTGGCGCTGGCCGCACTCGCCGCGCAGCTGGCGCACCAGCTCGATGACGGTGAACATGCCGTACATGCCGCTATGGGTGTAGGAGAGGCCGCCGCCGTTGGTGTTCATGGGGAAGGCGCCGCCGGGGGCAGTGCGCTGGCCGGAGACGAAGGGGCCGCTTTCGCCGGGTTTGCAGAAGCCCAGGGCCTCCAGCGCCGCCATGGGCGTGAAGGAGAAGGCGTCATACAATTCCGCCACTTGGATCTCTTTGCGCTCCACGCCGGCCATGTTGAAGGCTGCATCTCCGGAGACCTTGAAAGTCTCAGGCCAGGTCATGTCCTTCATCTGGCTGATCATGTTATGTTGCGTCGCCTCGCCGGTGCCCAGCACATAGACGGGCGGCTTCTTGAGCGATTTCGCCCTGTCCGCGCGAGTAAGCACCAGCGCGCCGCCGGCATCCGTGACCAGACAGCACATCAGCAGCGTGTGGGGCCAGCAGACCCATCGCGAGTTCAGGACGTCCTGGATCGTGATGGGGTCCTTCATCAGCGCCATGGGGTGCATCGCCGCCCACTTGCGCGTGGCGACGGAGACTTCGGCGAAGTGTTCCAGCTTGGTGCCGTACTTGTGCATGTGGCGCGTGGCAGGGTGGGTGAACATGGAGGCCGCGCCAGTGATGCCCCAGATGTTCTCGTACTGGCCAGTGGGCTGCATCGCCCCGCCGGGCCAGGGAGGCGCGCCCACGCGCGATCTGCCGCTCTCCCCGTGGGTGATGAGGGCCACGTTGATGACGCCCGCCGCCAGCGCCAGCATCGCATGCTCAACAAAGAGGATGAAGGAGCAGCCGCCCACCATGGTGCCGTCCGTGTAGCGTGCGGTGATGCCCAGATATTCGCCCAGGAGGTTGCTATAGATGCCGGCGGTGAAGAGCCCATCAACGTCCTTGATGGTCAGCCCGGCATCGGCCAGGGCGTTCTTGGCCGCCTCGGCGTGGAGCCGGAGGACAGAGGCGTCCGGGCGGACGCCGATCTTATCGGCCTCTGAGACGCCGACGATGGCTACTTTGCCGCGTAAGTCTCTGGGTACCATGGAGCTCCTAGTTGTAGAGGGGGATGGGGCGGGGCTGGCTGGGGTTGCTGGGCTTGAACTTGGGGAAGGTGAACTCCGGCGTCACATCATGGTAGGTGACTTCCACCGGCATCTCGCACCAGAGCTTTGCCGGGTCCGGGTCAATGCCCACGATATTGGTCATCATCCGCGGCCCCTCCGCCAGCTCCACAACCGCCAGGATGAGGGGCTTATCGCCCAAGGCGGGAGGCGGCCGGAAGTTGATGACAAAGGTGTAAATCTTCCCCTTGCCGCTCATCTGCGCCCATTCGATGTCCCAGCTGAAGCAGGTAGGGCAGAAGGGGCGCGGGTAGAAGAAGGGCCCGCACTTCTTGCACTTGGGCAGCATCAGCTTATGCTGCTTAAGACCGTCCCAATAGGGCTTGCTTTCCGGCGTCGGCTGGGGCAACGCTCCCTTATACGGCGGTGCGGTGGTCATGGTTACCTCGCCTTCGCGTGGGCCATCTTTGAGGGCATCTCAACGGTGGCCGTGCCGAGGGTGGTCTTTTCGTTCTTCTGGTTAGTCACTTCAACGTCCAAGTCCACAAAATGCTTGCCGTCCTTGGCATACTTCTTGGTCACCTTGCCCTTGGCGGTAAGGACATCGTGCTTGTAGCTGATGGCGCGGTGCTGAACGTCCAGGCGGCGGATATCGCCGTTGATGCCGGCCCAGGCGCGCAGCATATTGAGGATGTAGGCATAGCGCAGGTTGCCCATGCCGAAGGCTCCCGTCATGCCCGCCTTCTTGGCCGCCTCATCGTCCATATGGATCTGGACAAACTCATCGTTCACCGCCGCGAAGCGGTTCCAGTGCATCAGGTCCGTCTGGCGCTGGAAGGTGGGGATCTCCTGGCCTTCCTGAACATCTTCAACATAGAGCGTGTGATCGAGCGACATGACATGCCTCCTAGTAGTTGATCTGCGTATTGGTTGAGATTCGGACGGTCTCGTCCTTCTGATTGGTCCAAGTGGTCTTGCGGATGATGAAGCTCATGGGCCACTTAGTTCCCTGGCGGTAATAGATATCGTCAATGATGGTCACTGAGGTGATGACATCGCCGGGGCGCATGGGGGTCAGGAACTGGGCGCCGCCGCCGCCGTTCAGGACGTTCAGGCTGTTGCCCATCTTTTTGAGCTCGGCATAGATATCGCTGAAGTCCATCTGCTTGGGCTTTTCCACAGGCCAACCGAATGGATTGAAGTCCTCCGGCGCGATGACGCCGCCGAAGCGCGTCTTCTTGGCGTAGTCGGCGTCCCAATAGAGGCGCGGCGGCGTCTCCGGCCAGTAGACAGCGATAGCCCACTTGCGGATGTCCGAAAGGGCGATCGGCTGGGAATGATATCGGGATATCTCCCTGCCGATGTAAGCCTTGAGGCCGGGCGTGATGGGAATATCCTTGGATTGGGTCATTCATGCTCCTTCTGCTACGGAGTTCCTAGAACTCCGATGGATGTCTGTCGTGAGACCTTCACAAGCTCGCCCCTGTGGTTCGTCCACACATACTTCTTGGTGAAAAAGAGCATAGGGAAGCGCCCTCCCTGGCGGGTGTGCACATCGTCTAGGGAGGTGACGCTGGTGATGACATCGCCGGGGCGCATGGGGGCGTGGAACTCATCCCTGTTGCCGCCGTTGAGCCAGTTCAGGCCCTTGCCTGCCCGCTGGAGGATAGGGGAGATGGGATCCGGGAGGAAGGCCCCGGAGACGATCCCGATGCTCCAGGCGAAGGGGTTGAAGACTTCCGGCGCGACGATGCCGCCATAGCGGGTCTTTTCGGCATAATCGGCGTCCCAGTAAAGTCTCGGCGGCATTTCCGGCCAGTAGACGGCGATGGCGCACTTCCGAATATCCGCTTCGCTCACCGGGGGCGATGTGTGGCGCGCCGCTTCCTTGCCGAGCCAGGTCTTCAGCTCATCGCTCACTCGGATCTCTTGCTGCAGGGTCATAGCTGGCGGCGGCCTAGTGCTTGATCGCCACGTGGGTGTTGTACTTGATCACTTCGCCCTTCTGGTTGGTCCAGGTGGTCTTGCGGACAAAAAAGAGCATGGGCCACTTGGAGCCCTGGCGGCAGAAGATATCGTCGAACTTGGTGACGCTGGTGATGACATCGCCCGGGCGGATGCGGCTCAGGAACTCGTTGCCCCCGCCGCCGTTCAGCATCCCAAGGCCGATGCCCATGCGCTTGGTGGGCGCGTGGGTGGGCTCATCGCCCATGTTGTAGGTGCTGCGGTCTATCGGCCAGCTGAAGGGGTTGAAGTCCTCCGGCGCGACGATGCCTCCGAAGCGCGTCTTCTTCGCATATTCCTCGTCCCAAAAGAGGCGGGGCGGCGTCTCCGGCCAGTACGCGGCGATGGCCCATTTGCGGATGTCCGATAGCGAGACGGGCGCCGAGACTTTGCGGTTGCACTCTCTGCCGATGAATGCCTTCAGCTCATCGGAAATCGGGATGACTTTCTCTTGCGTCATGGGCGTGGTTCGCCTCGGTTGCTGTGGGGTGAAAGCGCATAGGCGAGGGTAGCGGCGTCCCCAGGGATTGTCAAGGAATGCAACCGGAGCCGCGCGCGGCGGCGCCTATGCGGAAAGCGGCTGCTTCACTTCCTCGAACTGCTCCTTGGTTATCTTGCCACGCGCATACCGCTCCCGGGCGATCTCTATGGCAGATTTCCCACCCGGCTCACGAGCCTGCCCGGACAGGCTCCTTATGCCCCAGACAATAAGCCAGATCAACCCGCCCCAAAGGAAGACCATCCACAACCATGCCGAACGCGAACCATCCCCAGTGCATCCGCCCATCGTGGAACCAGAACATATCCCCCCTCCGCTCATGGCGTTTGCTCAAAAGTAGGCTGTGGCTGTCACTTCCTCATAAAGCCGTGCCGGGCGACCGTGAAGAAGCTACGAAAGGGAGCCTCGTTGCCCAGATATGCGCCTCCTTGTTACAATGTTTTGACGCTTTCCTGAAAGAGTACCCATGCCCTCCTCCACTCCCGCCAAACCCACGTCTCCGCCGCGCAACGGCACCCTTCGCCTGGCGCTCCCAAGCGACCGCCAGATGGAGGATGACACCATGGCCTTCATGCAGAAGTGCGGCCTGGATGTCTCCCGCCCCAATAAGCGCATCTACACTGGGAAGATCGGCGTTCTCAAGGGCGTGGAGGTCATCTTCCAGCGCTCCGTGGACATCCCCGGCGAGCTGGATGCAGGGGTGATTGACGCCGCCATCTTGGGCTATGAGCGCTTCCTTGAGAATCGGAATGAGAAGGGCGATTCTTTCGCCGTTCTGAAGGACCTGGGCTTCAGCCGGTCAAACCTGGTGGTGGCGGTGCCAAACGCCTGGCATGACGTGCGCACCTCCAAGGACCTGGCCAGGATGGCCAAGGCCAGGCGGCTGCGCGTCGGCACCAAGTACCACAGGCTCGTCGGCGACTACCTGCGCCGGAAGGGCGTTTCCCCCTACGATCTGATCCACATCAACGGCGCCATCGAAGCAGCCCCGCTCATCGGCACGGCTGATGTTATCAGCGATATGGTCTCCAGCGGCGCCACCCTTCGCGAGAACAACCTCCGGCCCCTGGACGATGGCACCATCGTAGAGTCCGCCGCCTGCTTCGTGGTCAACAGGCGCCTGCTCAAGAGCGATGCGAAGAAGCTGGAGATGACCAAGACGCTCCTGGAGCTCATCGAAGCGCGCCTTAGGGCGGAGGGCTTTTACTCCATCATCGCCAACATCCGTGGCGAATCGGTGGAGGCTGTCGCCGCGCGCGTTACCAAGAACCCCATCGTGGCCGGCATGCAAGGACCCACGGTCTCCACCGTGGTCAGCAAGACGGGCGATAGGGGGTGGTACTCCGTCTCCGTCGTTGTCCCCATCGCCCAGCTGGCGGCTGGGGTGGACCATCTCAGAAAGATCGGCGCAAGCGGCGTCGTCGTCTTTCCGGCCCACTACGTCTTCGGCGGCCGTTGCGAGGCCTATGAAGAACTGGTCAAAGCGCTGAACGCAAAGCGGGGTGAGTGATGAGCAGGGGCAAGCGCAAGCAAGAGGACAGCGCATACCGCGGGCTTAGCCCGCGTATGCGGCTACTCTTGGTAATCGTTTCGATCATCATCATCCTCGCCATGGTACTCGGTCTCGTGCTCCCGTTCGTGCATACCAGCGGCTCCAACGGCGGCTAGGAGCGCCACAACCCAATCGCAGGATCACCATGCCGAATCTCGGTCTCCACATCGGGTTTGCGCTGGAGTCGGGCAAGCGCCTCGGCCATCCCATCGTGCGGGAGCACCAGGGGAGCTTCCTGCTCGGATGCACCACGCCTGACGTCCGCCTCTTTAAGGGCTGGGAGCGGGAGCGCACCCACTTTTTCAAGCTCGCCACGGACCCTACCGGCGCAGGTTTCGAGCGCATGCTTTCTGAGAATCCCCAGCTTCGCAGGTCGGACAGGCTGAGCCGGGAGACCACCGCCTTTATGCTCGGGTACCTCTGCCACCTCAACATAGACGAAGGCTGGATCTGCCAGATCTGGCGGCGGCACTTCGGCAAGGGCTCCACGCTCGCAAGCGACCCCTTGGTGCTGGTGCTGGACCGCGTCATGCAGTTCCACCTGGACCGCCGGGAGCGCGAAAGCATCGCAGACCTGGAGGGTGCGTTGGAGAGCATCAAAGGCGCGTGGCAGGGCGTCGAAGTCGGCCTCATTGACGAGGGCGTGCTGCGCGAATGGCAGGGGATCGTGATTGACCGAGCCGGCCGCGAGCTTCCCTGGCATAAATTCGCCGGGATGGTGAAGCGCCTGCGCCCCAGCGCCTCCGTGGGCGAGACGGAGCAGGTGATGGACAAGATACCTGAGATGCTGGAAAAGGTTCGCGCTCACATCCCGGATGATGAGATCGCCTCCTTCCGCCAAGCGGCGATGGACAATTTTGTGGAGACGGCGAACCGCTACCTCAAGGCAGGGCAGGTCAATTGAAGATCGTTCACGGCCTCGCCCAGGCCCGCGCAGCCGTGCGCAGGCCCGCGCCTGACTCCTCGGCACTGCCGCCCGCCGCCCAGGCGCGCATCAAAGCTATCTTCGGCAAGCCGCTTACTGTTGAGGAGGCCGTCGCTCGCATCATCGAGGACGTGCGCGCCAAGGGCGATGCCGCCCTCCTGGATTACACGCGCCGCATAGACGGCGTCTCCCTGAAGTCTCTCACCGTCAGCAAGGCCGAGATCGCCAAGGCCGCCGCCAAGATGGACAAAGAGCTTCTTGCCGCCCTGGAGCGCGCCGCCGACCGCATCCGTGAGTTCCACCAGGTCGCCTTGCCCGTCAGCTGGTTCGATGAGGCGGCAGGCCTCGGCCAGCAGATCGAGCCCATCGCCTCCGTTGCCATGTATGTTCCCGGCGGCACCGCCGCCTATCCCTCCACGGTGCTGCACACCGCCGTCCCCGCCCGTGTGGCGGGGGTCAAGTCCGTCGTCATCGCCACGCCGCCGGGGAAAGACGGCGCGGTGACGCCGGTCATCCTGGCCGCGGCAAAGATCGCCGGGGTGGACACCATCTATAAGATGGGCGGCGCGCAGGCCGTCGCGGCGCTGGCCCTTGGGACCAAGAGCGTGGCCAAGGTGGACAAGATCGTCGGCCCTGGGAATGTCTTCGTCACCGCCGCAAAGCGCAGGCTCTTCGGCGCCGTGGGCATAGACGGTCTCCACGGGCCCACGGAGACGCTTATCGTGGCCGACGATTCCGCAAATGCGCGCCTCGTCGCCGCCGACCTCCTGGCCCAGGCCGAGCATGATGTGCTGGCCACTCCGGTCCTCATCACGCCTTCCGCCAAGCTCGCCCAGGCCGTCGCCAAAGAGGTGGCGAGCCAGCTCGCGACTCTCGAGCGGAAAGCGATAGCCGCCGAATCAGTGAAAAACCGGGGCCTTATCGCCCTCGTGAAGGATGTGCGAGAGGCCGTGACCCTGGCAAACGAGGTGGCGCCCGAGCACCTTTGTCTTGTGGTGCGGAACGCCCGGGAAGAGGCCCGCCACGTCCGCAACGCCGGCGGGATCTTCTTGGGCGAAGGTTCGCCTGAAGTCCTGGGCGATTACAACGCCGGGCCTAGCCATGTGATGCCCACCATGGGCACGGCGCGCTTCTCGTCCGCCCTCGGCCTCCACGACTTCGTCCGCGTCACCAGCGTCATCGGCCTCAGGCCGGGCCAGGCCAAGGGATTAGCCGGGGACGCCGCCCGCATCGCCCGCGCCGAAGGATTGACAGCGCACGCCCGTTCCGCTGAACTGCGGATGTAAGCGGCCGGCGGAGCTGCCGCCGCCGGCCTAGGGAGAGGCTATGGGAACGCTATGGGAGTTCAAGAGCAACAAGGATGGCCGTCGGCATAGTAACGTTGGCCTAGTGGCGGTGTGGGAGGTCGCCGGAGACCAGATGAGCGAAGGCCTGAAGCCTGAAGATGTCTCCGCAAGAGAACTCCTTGGAAAATGGACTTACCGGGTCACCAAGGAATTCCCCAACGGCCTCATCCCCATCTACTGGTTCGTGGAGGCCACCGGCGCAAGCATCTTCACTCGCACGAACTTCCCATCGCAGTTCGACCACTCACACGGCCAAAGGGCGCGAGACGACTTCCTCACTCAATTCACTTGGCCTATGGAGACCAAAAGCGGCGACTTTCTGAACTGGCTTATGCTGCCGGTCCAAGATAAACTGTGGAGGCCCGGTCAAGCCGGCAAGGGAGGCTTTATTCAAGAGGCCACCGGCTGGAAGCCTGCCATTCTGCAACCATTCGTCTATCTGCAGTCGCTCCTAGAGATCACTCTGAAATAGCGAACGCTGGCCTATGAAGAAGTCTGCAAAAGCATCTCCTGCCAAGGGTCGCGCCAGCCCTACGAGGGACGGCATCGCCCGGTTGGTGCGAAGGGACCTCCGCTCCTTGGAGAGCTATCAGGCCATCGTCCTGCCCGGCGCACTGCCTACGGACGGTAAACAGCCCGATGGCCGCCTCATCAAGCTGGACGGCAATGAGAACCCCTACGGCTGCTCGCCGCGGGTCCTGGAAGCCCTGCGCGCCTATCAGGGCTACAACATCTACCCTGACCCGGATCAGCGCGAGCTGCGCAAGGCTATCGCGGCCTATGCCGGCGTTGACCCCAGCTATGTCCTCGCAGGGGCAGGCAGCGATGAGCTGATAGACCTCCTCATGCGCCTCTTCTTAGACCCCGGCGATACCGTCCTCAATTTCACCCCCACCTTCGGCATGTACTCCTTCAACGCCGCCGTCTGCGGCGCGAGCGCCATCAACGTCCCCCGGCGCAAGGATTTCACGGTGGATGTGGAGGCCGGCCTTGCCGCGGCGCGGGACAGCACCAAGCTCGTCTTCATCGCCAATCCCAACAATCCCACAGGCACCCTGACGCCTCGCGACTCCATCGTGAAGCTGCTGAAGACCGGCGCCATCGTCATCGTGGATGAGGCTTACTATGAGTTCAGCGGCGTCACTGCCGTGGACCTTGTGGCTAAGAACCCGAACCTTGTGGTCCTGCGCACCTTCAGCAAGTGGGCTGGACTGGCGGGCCTCCGCGTCGGCTATGGCATCATGTCGCCCGCCATCGTCCAGCGGCTCATGGCCATCAAGCCCCCCTACAACGTCAACGTGGCCGCCCAGGTGGCCGTCCTAGAATCGCTCAAGGATATCGCGTACCTGAAGGAGACCGTCAGAAAGATCCTGGACGAGCGCGACCGGCTCTTCGTCATGCTCCAGAACCTGGATTTCATGGTCCCGATCCCCTCAGACTCCAACTTCATCCTCTGCAAAGTCGTCGGCCGCAACCCCAAGAAGATGCGCGACGACCTGCGCAAGCAAGGCATCTTTCTGCGATACTTTGATACGCTGGGCCTCAAAGACTGCATCCGCATCAGCGTGGGCCTGCCGCAAGATACGGATGCCCTGATCTGGGCCCTCCGGGCCTGGGAGGACTACAAGTAATGCCAGCCAAGCCGGCGCCAAAACGGCGCACCGCCAAGATCGTCCGCAAGACGGGCGAGACGTCCATTGCCCTGGAGCTCGATCTCGACGGCACCGGGAAGTACGATGTCTCCACCGGCCGCGTCATGCTCGACCACATGATGTCCCAGCTGGCGCGCCACGCCGCCTTCGATATGAAGCTCAAGGCAAGCGTGCAGATGGACCCGGACGGCCACCACCTGGTGGAGGATGTAGCCATCGCCTTCGGCCAGGCGCTCAACCAGGCCCTCGGCGATAAGAAGGGCATCGCCCGTATGGCCAACGCCTCCGTGCCGCTGGATGAGGCCCTGGCGACGGTGGCCCTGGATATCAGCGGCCGCGGCTACTCATTCTTTGAAGCGAACTTCACCGCCCATGAAGTCGGCGACCTCATCACGGACCTCGTGCGCCACTTCTTTGAGACGCTGGCCCGCGAAGGGAAGATGAACATCCACGCCCAAGTGGTGCGCGGTGTCAACGACCACCACAAAGTAGAGTGCCTCTTCAAGTCGCTGGCGCGCTCCCTCGGCGCGGCCACGCGCCTTGACCCGCGCTTCGCAGGCGTCACGCCCAGCACCAAGGGCATGCTCGAGAAATAGGGGCGGCCGGACGGCCGCCCCTAGGCACGCATGACGCGCCGCCAGGCATACGCCCTCGCTCTCGCCTCGGCCATCGCCTACGCCGTCAGCCTCCCCATCAGCGATGCTCTCCTGAGCGACATCGAGTCGCTCCCGCTCGCGGGGCTCTTCCCCCTCGGCGCAGCTTCCGTTTCCTGGGCCATCGTCCTCTTCGAGCGCCTCTCCGGCCGCACCCGCGCAGACGCAGCCGCAGTCCCGATCCAGAGGGTGGACATTCCGTTCTTGGTCATCATCATCCTCATCGGCGGCGTCCTCTCGCCCATCCTGCTCCTCGTCGGTCTGAGCCGGACCGATGCCGGAACCGGTTCCCTGATGCTCAGCACAGAGGTCCCCTTCACCGCGCTTCTGGCCGCCTTCCTCTTCCGGGAGCGCCTCGGTCGGCGCGTCTGGCTCGGGGCGCTCGTGGTGGCCTGCGTCGGCGCGCTGCTCTCAGCTCGCGGGAACGGCGGCTTCGGCCTGAGCCTCGGCGCGATAGCCGTGGCAGGCGCGGCGCTAGGCTGGGCGCTGGACAATAACGTCAGCGGCAAGCTGGCCCAGCGGGACGTCTTTGCTCTCGTGCGCATCAAGAGCACCTGCGCGGGCGTCATCACCACGCTCATCGCCCTCTCGCTGGGGAAAGACTACCCGGCGGCGGGGCTTGTAGCGGGCGCCGTGGCCATAGGCGCGCTGAGCTACGGCATCTCGCTCATCCTGCTCTATAGCAGCATGCGGGGCATCGGGGCCGCCCGGGCCGCAACCCTCTTCGGCACCGCCCCCTTCTGGGGCGCGGCCTTCTCCGCCATCGCCTTCGCCGATTCACGCTCCTGGGTGCTGCTGCCCGCCGCCATCGGCATGGCCTTCGGTGTCTGGGTCATTACCGCGGAGCGGAAAACGTCCTAGCGCCTACTTCCTACCTGTCACGCTGGAGTAGGTCATCTTGAAGCGCAGCGTGACCGAAACCGCCCCTGGGCGGTCGTCCATATTCCGGTAGACAAAGCCCTTCGGCGTCGGCGTGGCGTGGATCGGGTCCGGCGCATCCGTTTCGTAGATCGTCATCAACTGCGGCTGGCCCGAAGCCATGTTGGTGTTCACGAACCGGTGCGCCGTGTGGAAGACGCCTCCGGAAAGCACGTCCGGCCCGTGGTAGTTGTTGAACCAATGGTCGAATTCGGCCATGGTTCTGCCCTCTTTGATGTTCAGCAGGGCCATGATGATGCCCGTTGTCTTGCGTCCCGCCGCGTTTGCCCCTGTGAGCGGCTTCGGCGTGCCGGGGCTCCTCTGGTAGACGCACACCAGCGCCGCCTTCTGGTTCGGGTGGATGCGGCCCATATCTTTGAGTGGGGCCGTATGCTTGCGGTTCTCCGTCCACGCCTCCGCGACATTCGGGCGCGACGTTTCGAACAGGATGGCGTAGCGAGGGTCCTTCTCGCCGCCCGTCCCCGCGGGGTTCTCATACCGGGTCGCCTTATCGAAGATCCCGGCCTTGGTCACATCGGGGATGTGCGTCTTGATATACCACTCATCCAGCTCTACCTCTTTCCCTGGAGGCACGCAGTTCGCCAGGATCAACGTTAGGCCCGTCGGTGCTCGTCCTTCCATGATCGCCTTCCTTTTAGTGCAGTATCAGCGCCGCGGTCGGCACGTATGCCGCGCTGGCGACAAAGCTAAGCTCAACCTTCTTCACCTGAGAGGTGGACGTGCCGCGCAGCTGCTTCACCCCTTCGATGATGTGGGTGATGCCGTGGATATAGGCCTCGGAGAGATTCCCGCCGTGGGTGTTCAGCGGCAGCTTCCCATCGGGCCAGCCGATCGCGCCGCTCTCCACAAAGGGCCCGCCCTCGCCGATCTTGCAGAAGCCCCAGTTCTCCAGAGCCATCAGCACGCCCGGCGTAAAGTGATCGTAGATCTGCGCCACATCCATGTCAGCGGGTTTCACGCCCGCCATCCCAAAGACGCGCTTGGCCGTCTCCTGCTGCTCCGGTATCTGCGTCAGCAAGGACCGGTTATAGTTCCGCACCGATTCCTGGTTCCACGCCATGCCCATGCCCATCCCCATGATGCGCGCAGGCGTCTGCTTCAGCGCCCGCGCCCGCTCCGTCGTCGTCACGATGTATGCCCCGGCGCCATCGCTGTTGAGGCAGCAGTCGAAGAGGTGCAGCGGCCAGGCGATGTAGCGCGAAGCCTGGTGGTCCTCGAGGCTCAACGGCCCCTTCATCGTGGCGTTGGGGTTGCGGTTGGCGTTGGCGCGCTGGGAGACGGCGATGGCCCCAAGCTGGCGGCTGGTGGTCCCGTACTCGTGCATATGCCGAAGGGCGATCATCGCGATCCACTGCGCCGGGGCCAGGTGCCCAAAGGGCGTCGCGAAGGCCGTCTCCCCAGCCACGTACTCACCCGCCCGGGAGACGCCGTAGCGCTGTCCCGAGCCCAGGTTCACCGAGCGGTAGCAGAGGACGTACTTCGCCATCCCTGAGGCCACCACCATGGCCGCCTGCGTCGTGATCGCGCACGGCGAGCCGCCGCCATAGCCCACCTCTCCGTGGTAGCTGAGCGACTTGATGCCCAGCGACCGCACGAGCTGGTGCTGAAGGACGGCGTCATAACTGCACCGGATGATGCCGTCTATCTCGGAGGGGTCCAGCCCGGCATCGGCGCAGGCCTTCGCCGCAGCCTCCGTCGCAAGCGACCACTCAGTGCGCCCCGAGCTTTTGGAGAACTGCGTCTCGCCTATGCCCACGATGGCGGCTTTATCTCGGAAGTGGCGCAGGTCGTCCATTGGCGGCTCCGGCAGGCGAATAATGGCTGGGGCAATCATAATTGCCCCAGGAAGCGGGTCAAGTGCGAGACGGATGTGGTATACTAGCGTTACGTCAAGCAGGCTAGGCTGTCGCCCTGATGAAAGTCGGGGAGGAAAGTCCGAGCTCCCCCGGGCAGATGCTGGGTAACGCCCAGGACGGGCAACCGTACGGCAAGCGCCACAGAGACACACCGCCGATCTCGCAAGAGAGGCAAGGGTGAAAACGTGAGGTAAGAGCTCACGGCCGGTTTGGGCAACCAGGTCGGCAGGCAAGCCCCATCCGGAGCAAGGCCAAATAGGAGGACGCACGAGCCCGGCGAGTCCTCGGGTTGGCCGCACGACTTCACCGGTGACGGTGGAGCTAGATAGATGACAGCCCCCGACGCCGCAGGATGAGGTCCCTCCCTTCGGGGAGAGATGTAAACGGCGGCGACGGTACAGAACTCGGCTTACAGGCCCGCTTCACGTACATGAGGCCCCTCCGGATCTCGGAGGGGCCTCGCCTTTCCGGCCTGCGCCGGATTACGGCTATCCGATTTTGGATTAGACTCTACACATCAGGGGTGGAGGAAGAAGCGATGGCGACGAAGCAACGCACACGAAAAGCAACCGGCAATCGAATGCCTCTCTCAAAAGCTGACCTCGAAATTATGAGGCGAGAGACGGACGCTGCTATTGCCTCACTCGCCCACTATGGCGAGCCGAAGGTTGACATTCAAGAACTGCGGAGACACCTTAAGCATGAACTGAAGGGCATCTCGCTGAGCGAATTCCTACTGAAGGAACGTGAAGCAAGTCGATAGACCGTGATCTACTATTTAGATGCTTCCGTCCTTCTTTAGCGCTACCTCACCGAGGTCGGGACAGGAGCTGTTGACACCTTCTTTGCTGAACGCCTCATCACCGACGTTATCTGCACGTCGAGGTTGTCCATTCTTGAAATCACCTCTTCCGTTCATCGGATGAAAAGGGGCCTTCTTATCAACACAGAGCGAGTCGCTCAGATACTGACCTCCTTCCGTACTGATGTGCGTGACCAAATGCTTGTGTGGCCGCTGACCGAGGAGGTCGTAGAGACAGGGCTCTCCGTCTGTGAACAACACAAGCCTTGAAGTGGTGACGCGCTGCACCTTGCTCCGGTGATTAGGCTCTCACGCGCTTCCCAGGATGGCGTTGTCATGCTGACCAGCGACAAGGAACTCCTCATTGCTGGGAAGAACGCGGGTGTTCAGGTGCTTGACCCCATGCAACAAGAGACCCTTGCGACAGTCAGGCGATTCCGGGCAGCAGAGCAGTAAGATAACCGGCCCGCAGGACCTTTCGTCTTCCCTTCATTGACTCCCTCAACCATCCCTGCCTATCCTTGTTCATTGCCTCCTTCGACCACGGAGCCTCCAGATGACCTCCTCACCCGATCCGGCTCGCCTGTCCAAGGCCATAGACTCCGCCGTCGCCGAGCTGGAGTCTAAAGGCATCGTCAGGCGCATCTGGGCTAAGGACCACACGCTCTGGAGCGATTCGCCCCAGGAGATCACCAACCGCCTCGCCTGGCTCACCCTTCCCGAAGCGATGCGTTCCCAGGCGGCAGAGATCCGCGCCTTCGCCGAATCCGTCAAGGAGACCTTCACATACACCGTCCTCCTCGGCATGGGAGGCAGCTCCCTCGGCGCCGAGGCCGTCGTCAAGATCATAGGCGAAGATGCCTCCTTTCCCCTCTTCCACGTCCTCGATTCCACGCTTCCCTCCGTCATCCGGGAAGTGGAAGAGCAAGTGGACATGGCCGATACCCTCTTCATCGTCTCCTCCAAGTCCGGCTCCACCATAGAGGTGATCTCCCTCTACCGCCACTTCCGCGAAAGAGTCGCGGAGGCCGTCGGCGAAGCCAAGGCCGGCGAGCGCTTCATCGCCATCACCGACCCCGGCACGCCGCTGGAGCGCTTGGCCGAAGACCACAACTTCCGCCGCACCTTCCTCGCCGATCCCAACGTCGGCGGCCGCTACTCCCTCTTCTCCCACTTCGGCCTCGTGCCCGCCGCCCTCGCAGGCGTGGACGTTGCGCGGCTCTTGGAGAGAGCCCACGCCATGCAGCAGCGCTGCGGACCTGCTGTAACGGGTGATAAGAATCCCGGCGCCTATCTCGGCGCCTACCTGGCCGCCATGTGGCGCGAGGGCCGCGATAAGGTCACCTTCGCGCCCTCCCTCACCTTCCAGCCCTTCGCCTCTTGGGCGGAACAGCTCATCGCGGAAAGCCTCGGCAAGGCAAGGAAGGGTATCGTGCCTGTTGCCACCGAGCCCCTCGGCGGGCCGGACGTCTACGGGAACGATAGATGCTTCATCAATATCCGGTTGGAAGATGCCGAGCCGTCCCCGGTGGACAAGATGCTCACCCAGGTCGGCGCGCGCGGCCCCTTCGTCATGACCCAGAGCATCCGCGATATCTATGATGTCGGCGAGCTCTTCTATTGGTGGGAGTTCGCTACCGCCGTTGCTGGCGTATATCTGGGCGTGAACGCCTTCGATCAGCCTAACGTGGAGCAGGCCAAGCGCAACACGAACGATGTCCTCGCGGCCTACGAAAAGAGCGGCAAGCTGCCAGCGGCCTTCGCCACCATCTCGCCGAAAGACCTTTTCGCCAGGGCTAAGCCGGGCGATTATCTTGCTATCCTCGCCTATCTTCCCTTCACCACAGAGGTGGATACGGCCCTCTCCCTCCTCCGCGAGCGGCTCATGACGCGATTGAAGATCGCGACGACCTTTGGCCTCGGCCCGCGCTATCTCCACTCCACAGGCCAGCTCCACAAGGGCGGGCCAAACAACGGCCTCTTCCTCCAGATCGTGAAGGACGACAAGGAGGACATCCCTATCCCCGGCAAGCCCTACTCCTTCGGCGCCCTCGCCCAGGCGCAGGCTCTCGGCGATCTGCAAGCCCTCGCGGCCGCGGGTCGCAGGGTTGCGCGCATCAAAATCACCGGCTCTCTTGAAGATTCCCTCTCCGCCATCGGCTAGCACGGAGGAGCACGATTATGGAAATAGGACTCATCGGCCTTGGTCGCATGGGCGGCAACATGGCTCAGCGCCTCCTTAAGGCCGGCCACAAGGTCGTCGCCTTCGATTTCAATCCCTCGGCGGTGCGAACCGCGGCGAGCCAAGGCGCCGCGGGCGCGAAAGACCTTGCCGATCTCGTCGCCAAGCTCGCCAAGCCCCGCGCCGTCTGGGTCATGGTGCCATCTGGGGACCCGACGGAGAAAACGATCAACGACTTGGCCGCCCTGCTTTCCAAGGGCGATGTCATCGTTGATGGCGGCAATTCCAACTACAAAGAGAGCATACGGCGCGCCGATTCCCTCAAAGCCAAAGGCATCCATTTCCTAGACGTCGGCACAAGCGGCGGCATCTGGGGCCTCAAGGAGGGCTACTGCCTCATGGTCGGTGGCGAAAAGAAGGCCGTGACTCGCCTCACGCCTATCTTCAAGAGCCTCGCGCCCGGCCCCGATCGCGGCTTCGCCCACGTCGGCCCCTCAGGCGCGGGGCACTTCGTGAAGATGATCCACAACGGCATCGAATATGGCATCATGCAGGCCTACGCCGAGGGCCTCGATCTTCTCCAGGCGAAGAAGGACCTTGGCATAGACGTCGCCCAAGTCGCCGACCTCTGGCGCAGCGGCAGCGTCGTCCGCTCATGGCTCCTCGATCTCACCGTCGCCGCCCTCAAGGAGAACCCCAAGCTCCAAGGCCTGGCCCCCTACGTGGAAGACTCCGGCGAAGGCCGCTGGACCGTCCAGGAGGCCGTGGATGCCGCAACTCCCGCGCCTGTCATCACCGCCGCTCTCTACGAGCGCTTTCGCTCCCGCCAGGCCAACTCCTACGCCGATCGCCTCCTGGCCGCCATACGCAACCAGTTCGGCGGCCACGCGGTGAAAGAGGCCTAGCATGGCGCGGGAAAGCACCCTCATCGTCATCTTCGGCGCAACGGGCGATCTCACGCGCCGCAAGCTACTGCCCGCCCTCTATCGCTTGCACCTCAAGAAGCGCCTGCCCAAGGGCGTCCGCATCCTCGGCGTCTCCCGCACCCAGCAGAGCGACCAGCAGTTCCGCGATGCTATGCGTGAGGCCGTCCAGGCAGTGGACGAGCTCTCCGTCCGCCTTGGCGAGTGGGATGCCTTCGCCGGGCTCCTCTCCTATCTCCCTGCCTCTGTGGAATCCCGCGACGATATGGCCTCCCTCGCCCGCCACATCGCAAAGCTTGAGGGCGCCGTCCAGCCGGCCAATCGCCTCTTCTATCTCTCCATCGCCCCGCAGCTCTACGAGGCCGCCATCAAGAACCTTGGCCACGTCAAGCTTGCGGGCGAAGGCACCGGCTGGCGGCGCATCGTTGTCGAAAAGCCCTTCGGCCGCGATCTGGCGAGTGCCCAGGAGTTGAACCGGCTCGTC
The DNA here is from genome assembly GCA_016875535.1 of Chloroflexota bacterium. NCBI lineage: Bacteria > Bacillati > Chloroflexota > Chloroflexota bacterium. Next base: position 7,677 of record VGPF01000019.1, on the reverse strand, counting down.
CATCGCCACTTCTCCGAGCGGCAGGTCTTTCGCATAGACCACTACCTGGGCAAGGAGACGGTGCAGAATCTCCTCGTCTTCCGTTTCGCCAACGCCATCTTTGAGCCGCTTTGGAACCGCAATTTCGTGGATTGCGTCCAGATCACCGTCGCCGAAAAGGTCCCCGTCGGCGATCGCTCAGGCTTCTATGATCGCACAGGCGTCGTCCGCGATATGCTGCAGAACCACATTTTGCAGATCATGACCATGATCGCCATGGAGCCGCCAAGCGCCCTCGACCCGGAGTCCCTGCGCAGCAAAAAGGTGGACGTCTTGAAAGCCATCCGCCCCTGGCAGCCGGGCGAGGCGCGCCTGCACGCCGTCAAAGGCCAGTACCGCGGCTATACGCAAGAAAAGGGCGTCGCCAGAGGTTCTGCTACGCCCACCTTCGTCGCCATGCGGCTCTTCGTGGACAACTGGCGCTGGCAGGGCGTCCCCTTCTATCTGCGCACCGGCAAGGCCCTGAACACCAAAGTTTCCGAGGTCGTCGTCCTGTTCCGCCAGCCGCCGCACCAGATGTTCAGCCGGGAGCCTCTGCCGCCGAACATCCTCTCCCTCTGCATCCAGCCCGATGAAGGCGCCTCCCTCCGCTTTGAGGCTAAGGTGCCCGATGCCGGCATGGAGACCCGCTCCGTGGACATGCGCTTCCACTACAAGACCGAGTTCCGCACCCAGGGCTTCCCTGAAGCCTACGAGCGCCTTTTGCAAGATGCCCTTGCCGGCGATCCAACGCTCTTTATCCGCAGTGACCAGATCGAAGAGTCGTGGCGTGTTGTTGCCCCGCTGCTGGATGACGGCGATGGCCCCGCCGCCCCTCCCCTCCGCCTCTACGAACCAGGCTCCTGGGGACCGGAGGCCGCAAGCGCCCTTATCATCCAGGATAGTCGCGAATGGCTCGTCCTCTGTGGCAATCGCGAGGAGGCCTATGTTTGATCTGCACCTCTCCAGCACGCCTGGCGAAAACGCCCGCGCCATCGCCAAGTTCATCGCCGATCTCTCCCATGAGCGCGTGGAGGCCTCCGCCAGGTTCACCATCGCGCTCTCCGGCGGCAACAGCCCGGCCAGGCTCTACGCCGCCCTAGCCTCGCCGCCCTTCGCGGAGCGCATTGGATGGCAGGCCTGGCACGTCTTTTGGAGCGATGAGCGCTGCGTCCCGCCGGATAGCCCCCAGAGCAACTACAAGCTTGCTCGGGAAACCATCCTTCGCCACGTTCCGATCCCTGAGAAGCACGTGCATCGCATCAAGGGCGAATGGATGCCCAGCGCCGCCGCCAACGCCTATGAAGAGGAGATCGCGGCAACTCTGGGTGGCGATAAACCCATCTTCGATCTCATCCTCCTCGGCATCGGCGAAGACGGCCACGTCGCCTCCCTCTTCCCCGGCAGCGAAGCGCTGCACACCAAGACGCGGCTCGCCATCGCCACCCTCTCGCCCGATAGGAAGATGCACCGCATCACCTTCACGCTCCCTCTCATCAACGCCGCGCGCCACGTCGCTGTCATCGCGAACGACGCCTCCAAGGCCGACGTGCTTGCTCGCCTGATGCAGCCTCGCCAGGCCGATGCACGACTCCCCGCCGCCATGGTCCGCCCGAAAGCGGGAACGCTCCATTGGTTCCTAGCCCAAGAGGCAGCCTCCAAACTGCCGGGTCTGGGTAGCGCCCGCTAGGCAAGCCTGAGATGCATATGTGAAGTGCGCTTCCTATATCCCCCTTTTGCGCCGTCGTCAATCCATTGACGTGCCGATTGCGTGAATCCTAGACTGTCCCTCGGCCATCTAAAGGTCAAGCTTAAGTGACGCGCACTGCGCTACGAAGGGGCTCCATGAAACTCGGTCTACCCATCGAACAGCTCGCCAATGCGAGCGCCAGAAAGCCGAAGCGGACGCTTCTCTTTTGGATTATTGCAGTTGTTGTCGGGTTGCTTGTGGCGAATGCTTTGCTCATCCCCAACCTGACTACCTCCTTCACCGTTCTCAATAATCCCGACTCCACCAAGGGCAATGACCTTCTGGAAGAGCGCCTCCGTGGCCCGCGTCGCGCTAACGACATCGTTATCGTCTCCTCGGCCACCAAGACCGTCGACGACCCTGCCTATAAGGCCTTCGTCCAAGACTTGGAAAAGAAGGTTAAGGAGACCCATGACCATAAGCCGGGAGACTTGGTCATCGCCGAAACGGTCGTCTCCTATTACTCCACGAACAACGCCGGCTTCGTCTCCAAGGACAAGAAAACCACCATCATCCCCTTTCAAGTCGCGGGTGACATCAACGACTCCTCAGAACCGCTGAAGGTCCTCCGCGAAAAGGTCACCTCCAAGGCAAGCACGGCTGACTTCAAGGTCATCACTACCGGAGAGGCCTCCCTCTCAGAAGATTTCGCGGTCATCTCTGAGAAGGACCTGCAAAAGGGCGAAGGCATCGGCGCCCCGGTTGCCATCCTCATCCTCATCCTCGTCTTCGGCGCCGTCGTCGCGGCTTTGATTCCGCTTGCCATCGCCGTGATTTCGATCCTCGTCGCCCTCGGCGTCGCCGGCATCTTCGGCGCCGGGTTTGACCTCTCGATCTTCATCCAGAACATGATCTTCATGATCGGTCTGGCCGTCGGCATAGACTACTGCCTCTTCATCGTGGACCGGTACCGGGAAGAGCGCGCCAAAGGCCTGGACAAGCATGCGGCCATCGCCAAGTCCGCCTCAACGGCAGGCCGCGCCGTCTTCTTCAGCGGCCTCACCGTCATCCTCGCCCTCCTCGGCATGCTCCTCGTCCCCTCCAATGCCTTCATCTCCGTTGGTCTCGGCGCCATCAGCGTCGTCGTCGTCTCCATCGTCGCCTCCATGACCCTCCTTCCTGCTATCCTCAGCCTCCTGGGCGATAAGATTGAGCGCCTACGCGTTCCCTTCGTCCACAAGGCCCAGGCCATGACGCATGAAGAGAGCGTCGGCGGCTTTTGGGACAAGCTCTCCCACGGCGTCATGAAAGCTCCCGTTATCAGCCTCATCCTCGCTGCTGGATTGCTTGTCGCCGCCGCTATCCCCATCTTCGATCTCCGAACGGGCGATTCCGGCGTCAGCACCTTCCCGCCCGGCATCGAATCCGGCGATGGCTTCAGGATTCTGCAGGCAGAGTTTGGAGATAGCCTCCCGAACCCGGCAGATATCGTCATTGACGGCCCTGCCGATGCACAAAGGACCAAGGACGCCATCGCGAAGCTGACCGCCACGCTCAAGGGCGACCCGGCTTTCGGCGTGCCCAAGTCGGTTGAGGTCAGCCCCAACAAAGACTTCACGCTCCTCTCCGTCCCCATGACCGGCGATCCCTCGGACACCGCCATGACGAACGCCATCAAGCGCCTGAGGAATGACTACATCCCGGAGGCCTTTGCCGGCGCTCCCGCCAAGGTCTACGTCACCGGCAACGCCGCCTTCAACGTGGACTGGTTCAAGGTCGCCAACGATTCCGCCGTGCCCGTCTTAACCTTCGTCCTCGCCCTTAGCTTCGTCCTGCTGATGCTCGTCTTCCGCTCCATCGTCATCCCCGTCAAGGCCATCCTCCTCAACCTCCTGTCCGTCGGCGCGGCCTATGGCATTCTCGTCCTCGTCTTCCAAAAGGGCGTCGGCCACCGCTTCTTCGGCTTCTCGGAGGCCCCCGTCATCCAGGCCTGGATCCCCGTCTTCCTCTTCTCCGTCCTCTTCGGCCTCTCCATGGACTACCACGTCTTCTTGCTGAGCCGCATCCGCGAGCGCTTCAAGCAGACCGGCGATAACACCGGCTCTGTCGCCTTCGGCATCCGCTCCACAGGCCGCCTCATCACCGGCGCGGCCCTCATCATGGTCGCCGTCTTCGGCGGCTTCGCCAGCGGCCGCATGGTCGCCCTGGAGCAGATGGGCTTCGGCCTCGCCGTCGCCGTCCTGATTGACGCCACTATCGTCCGCTCCATCCTTGTCCCCGCAAGCATGAAGCTCCTGGGCAAATGGAACTGGTACTTCCCCGCGTGGCTTGAGTGGCTTCCCAAGGTCAACGTGGAGGGCGAGCACGCTCCGCAGGCGGCCGGCGCGGCGATGCCGCAAACGGCAAGGAAATAGCGTCGGACGCAAATCGAGGTAAGCAAGAAGGGGCGGCTGCTTGGGCCGCCCCTTTTATTTGAGCTGTAGCTCCCGTATCGCCAGAGCCGTCGCGCCCAGCAGGCCGATGTCCTCACCGAATCGCGTCCGTACGATTTCCAGCCGCTTGTTAAAGCCCGGCAAAAGGAGACCGCGCGCCGTCTTTTCGACTGTCGTCTGGATAAGGTCCCAACTCTTCGTCACGCCGCCGCCTAGGATGACCTTCCGTGGATTGAAGACATGCACCAGGCTGGCGATGCCCCTGCCGAGATACGTCGCCGCCGCCTGCACGATCTCCTTCGTCACTATGTCTCCCTCGCGGGCGGCCTCAAAGACGTCCTTCGTCTTGATGGCCTTGGGCGTCAGCTTCGCCAGGCTCGTCTTCCGCCCGGCCTCCACCGCCTCCTTCGCCCGCTCTGCGATCATCTCGCCGCACGCCAGGCTTTCCAGGCACCCGCGATGGCCGCACTTCCCCAGCGGCCCTTCCGGCGCCAGGAAGATATGCCCAAGCTCTCCCGCCATCCCCCATGCGCCGGTGAGCAATCGCCCGCCGGTGATAACTCCACCGCCGATCCCCGTGCTGACTGTCAGATAGACCAAGTCATCCACGCCGCGCCCATCGCCAAAGACGTGCTCGCCCAGGGCAGCCACCGTGGCATCGTTTCCCATGGCCACGGGCAGCTTGAAGTGCCGGGCAAGCATCGCCTTGAACGGCACCGTCTTCCACCCGGCCAGGTTCGGCGGGTGGTGCAGCGTGCCGCGATCATCCAGCGGCGAAGCGACGGCAGCGGCGACTGCGATGGGCTTCCCCGTCCCATGCTCCACCACCAGCGCCTTCCCCATCCCCTCGATCCGCGCGATGACGCGCTTCGGCCCCTCCTCCGCCCGCGTCGGCTCGATGGTGCGGCCGATAACCTTCCCCTTCGCCGTCACCAGGCCGACTCTCAGCTGGCTGCCGCCAAGATCAAAGGCTAGGATGGGTCTGCTTTTGCTCGATGAGGCCATACGGCACTTCGCTTTTCACAATGCTTCGCCAGCCTCCCTTCTCTCCTTACGCCCGTCTGTGGGCTATGGCAGAAGAGAGGAGGACGCTTCTTCCACGCTATCCGGCCTACCTCAACTGCCTCTTCTCAAGGGCGGAGGCCCATTTATGCAAAATATCCCGGTTGCTCACCACATCTATCGCCGCGGAGTACGGGTCAACCTCTCCCGATTGCACCCGCTCCAGCACGCCCTTCAGGTCCCCGTTCCCCTCGATGAGCTCCCGCAGCGCCGCGCTCACCTTCTCCTCCACCGTCGTCAGGAACTGCGTCGTCCTCCGGCGCTGGCGGCGGCGCGCCAACTCCCCTGATCGCTCCGCATACTCCCTATGCTTGCCGATGGCTTCCCGCAGCTCCTGTATTCCCTCGCCCCTGGCCGCTTTGGTCAACAGCACCGGAGGCGTCCATTCGGAGACTCGCGCGCTCAGATGCAGGCTCTGCTCCACCTCCCGCGCCAGCCTGTCTGCCCCATCGCGGTCCGCCTTGTTCACTACAAAGACGTCCGCGATCTCCATCAAGCCCGCCTTCATCGTCTGGATTGTGTCGCCCGCCTCTGGCACCAGCACCACAACCACGGTATCGGCCACCTCCATCACATCCAGCTCCGTCTGGCCCACGCCCACTGTCTCAATGAGGATATAGTCCTTGCCCGATGCCTCAAGGAGCGTCGCCACTCGCTGGGTCACGTGCGGCAGGCCGCCGTGGCTCCCTCGGCTCCCCATGCTCCGGATGTAGACGCCCGGGTCCTTATAGTGCTGCTCCATTCGTATGCGGTCGCCCAACAGCGCGCCCCCGGTAAAGGGACTGCTCGGATCCACCGCGATGATGCCCACCGTCGGCCTTCCCTGGCCCTCTCCCCGTATCGTGGCCGTCAGCTGGTCCACGATGGTGCTCTTGCCGCTTCCCGGCGGCCCCGTAAAGCCGATTCGGTAGCCCCGCCCGGCATGCTGAGAGGCCTCCCGCAGGACCTCCACCGCCTCCGCCCCCTCCTTCTCGATGCGCGTGATGAGCCGCGCAAGCGCAAGCGGCTCGCCGGCCAGCATCTGCCTCATCAACTCTTGGAGCGTCGCCATCGTCTGCTCTCCGGGGGTGCGCCTCCAGTATCCGGGCGGCCCTTCCGTGGTGTCAACCTGCGCCATGTGCCTGCGGGATGCCTGCCCGCTGAAGAATCTCTACAATAGTCTCGCTTCACAAGCACTCAGAGAGGCCTCCTGTGATGTCCAGCGCTGCTCCCGGCCCCGAAGTCATGGGATGTGATATCGCCGTCGCCGGCGGCGCGCTGGCCGCCTTCGGCGTCTACGGCATGATTGCAGGCGAAACCGCCTCCGCCCTGAATCGGTGAATGGGAACAGGTCGTCCCCGCCCTTACCGCAGGCTAACCTCGCCCGCCACCACCTGCGTCTTCGTCCCGTCCTCCCTGCGGATCGTGAGCGCCCCGGCATCGTCCACATCCACCGCCGTCCCCTCTTCCAGCTTCGCCTCCTGCGCCGTCCCCGTGGCCCACGTGACACGCACCCGTTGCCCCAGCGTCGCCAGCTTCGCGCGATACTCCTGCGTCAGCCTCTCGCCGCGCTTCACTCGCTCGTAGAGCGATTCGAACTCCTCCAGAAGAGCGCGCAAGATCGGCAGGCGCGCCGCAGGCCGGCCAAGCTCCTCGGAAATACTCGTCGCCATGGCGGCTATCTCCGGATGCTTCGCGGGGTCGAAATTCACATTCAGCCCGATCCCGATGATGGCGAACTCCGTCTGCCCATCGCGCCCCGTCACATCCACCAACAGCCCCGCCATCTTCTTCCCCCCCAACTGCACATCGTTCGGCCATTTGATCATCGGCTTCAGCCCCGTGGTGCGCTCCACGGCGCGAGCCACGGCCATCGGCACTGCCATATTAAGCTGGTGGAGCCATTCGCTCTTGGGGCGCAGCACCAGGGAAATCATGATCTGGCTCCCCGGCGGCGAGACCCACGCCCTCCCGAACCGCCCCCTGCCTGCCGTCTGCTCGTCGGCCACAAAGAGCGCCCCTTCAGGCGCGCCTGCGCGTGCCGCCTCAACGGCGCGGTCCATCGTAGAGCTCGTCTTCGCGTAGGCATGCACCTGCGCGCCGATGAAACTACTCTTCAACCCCTGCCGTATCTCCTCAGCGGAAAGCTCCTCCCGCGGCTCGCTCATCGCCGCTCGCTGAGGAGTCCGAGAACAGACTCGGTGAGCGAGAGCAGCCCGGCATCCACATTCAGGTTGCGCGAGCGCCGCCTCGCCACCCGGGCAAGCGCCTCTTCAAAACTGACGTTGTGCTTCCAGGCGAAGTAGAGCGCCACCACATACGGCGAGCGGCTCACCCCGGCGGCGCAGTGCACCAGCACCTTCCCCTCCTCCACCATCGCGCCCAGCCGCTGCACAATGTGCGCCACGTCCTCCGGCGGGTTCCCGGGGCCGTCTATCAGCGGGAAGTGCACCACTGGCACCGGCGAGATGTACGGCGTGTACCGGTCCAGATTCA
>VGPF01000018.1 GCA_016875535.1 Chloroflexota bacterium | reverse complement strand
GCTGCGCCAAGGAGTGCGCCAGCACCTTGGCGGCTACGGCGCCGACGTCGCCTCGGGCCTTGTCCTGCGCCATGACCACGGCAGCCAGTACATGAGCGACCACTTCCAAGACGAGCTCCGCTTCCTGCGGATTGCCTCCAGTCCCGCTTTCGTGCGGGAGCCGGAGGGCAATGGCTGCGTGGAGCGGTTCATCCGCACCCTCAAGGAGCAACTGCTCCGGGTGCGAACCTTTGAGACCGTGGAGGAGCTGCGCCTCGCGCTCCTTGCCTTCAAGGAGCGGTACAACCGGGAGTGGCTCATCGAGCGCCATCGCTACGCGACGCCAGAGCAAGCACGCCGTCAGTTGCTCGCTTGCCCTGTGGTTGCCGCATGAATACAATCACATCACTGTCCAAGAAATCAGGGGCGGTACAGCGCCGCGATGATGGCGAGTGAGCGAGTCCGCAGGCGCATAACTGTGCAAGCCCTCTTTCAGTTGGGGCTGAGCACTAGCGGCGACCCCTCAAACCGCCAGGAGAGGCTCAGGCTGGTCAGTATACCGAGTAGTTATGGTTTGTTACAAGGCGGCTTGTCATAAAGACGACCGCAATATGCAAGATGTGGTAGGCTAGTTCCTAACTTTTTGTTCTGCTAGGCGTTATAGAGAGTAACTGTGAAGCGCTATAAGGGAGGAAGAGTGAAGGAGAGACCTTCTGCCAAGGGCACTGGCTCCTCTCCGGGGATACTTGAGGTCCCGATGGAGCGGAAGGCCTTTGTCACGAAGGCCGCTATGCTCGGCGCCTCGGCCATCGCCTTGGGAGCAGCGGGGAACGAACTGGCGGAGGCGATTTCGCCCCGGCGGGCGGCCGCCGACACTACATCGGGCGGTACCTCTTCCGGCCCACTTGTGCTCAAGCCGGGGCCTTTCCCGCAAACCGAAGAAGCCAAGATCGCGCATCTGCTCCGCAGAGCGGGCTTTGGCGCCACCAGGCAGGAGCTGGAGACCTACCTGAACATGGGGCTCCAGAACACCATCGTGGACCTGTTGAATTACGACCAGGTGAACGATGGCGAGCTTGAGGCAAAGCTGCAGCTCTACTTTGCGCCGCCGCCAGAGGGCACGAAGCCATTGGCGCAGAACGACTTGAATGAGTTTGTAGGCCAACAGCGCTGGTGGTTCCTGCGGATGATCTACAGCAAGCGGCCGCTGCAAGAAAAGATGACCTTCTTCTGGCACGGGCTGCTCACCAGCGGCTTTAGCAGGGTGGGCCAGGGGCCCTTCATGATTGAGCAGAACCAGCTGCTCCGCAAGCATGCCTTGGGCTCGTATGACGTGCTGCTGAAGGCCATCTCCCGCGACTACTCCATGCTCACCTGGCTGGACAGCCGGAACAACCGCAAGGACCGCCCGAACGAGAACTATGCCCGAGAGTTGATGGAGCTCTTCTCCATGGGCGTAGGCAACTATACGGAGCAGGACGTTCGAGAGGCGGCGAAGGCGTTCACCGGATGGACGATCTCAGGGGGACAGTTCGTCTTCAACATCGGCCAGCATGATTTCGACGTGAAGACTTTCCTAGGCCGCCGCGGCACCTTTGACGGGGATGACATCATTGACATCATCCTGCAGCAGCGTGCCTGCCACGAGTACATCTGCCGCCGCCTCTTCAGGTTCTTCGTCTATGACGATCCCGAGCCTCAGGTCATCAGGCGCCTGGCGGACGCCTTCAAGTCCTATAATTTCAGCATCCGGGAAGTCATGCGGGAAATCTTCATGTCTCCGGAGTTCTACTCGGACAGGGCCTACCGCGCAAAAGTGAAGAGCCCGGTTGAGTTCGTGGCGGGCGCCATCCGCAGCCTGGGCCTGCCAACGGACGGCAACACGCTGGGAAGTGTGGCCACGGCGATGGGCCAGGCGCTCTTTAACCCGCCGAACGTTGCCGGGTGGCCGGGCGGAGAGGTGTGGATCAACAGCTCCGCGCTCCTACAGCGCGTGAACTATGCGCACCGGCTGACCCAGACGATCAAGCGCGAGGTGCCGCGCATCACCTCCTCAATCACGCCGCCGCGAGGCGTGACGACGCGAGATGCCGTCGCCGGGTTTTTCGGCAAGGTGCTTCTGGATCGGAATCTGCCGCCGGGGCATGCAGAGGCCATCGCCGACTACATGAAGGCCTTTCCCAACGCCAGCCAGGATGCGGATGTGCTGGCGGATGTCATGTACCTAATGCTGGCTTCGCCCGAGTATCAGTTGGCTTAAGGGAGCGCCATGCAGCTCACCAGGAGACAATTCCTCACATCTACAGCAGTAGTTACCGCCGGATCGGTGCTGCTCCCGGCTGTTTTCAGGCGTGCAGGTGTTGCGGCGCTGGTTGACCCGCCCGCTGGGGAGGATGCGAAGAAGCGAACGAGGACGCTAGTGGTTGTGCAGATGGCGGGCGGGAACGATGGCTTGAACACCGTCGTTCCGTATAAGGAATCGCTCTATCAGTCCTATCGCCCGGGGCTTGCGCTTCAGCAGAATGAGGTTATCCCGCTTACGGATGATATCTCGCTGCATGGGAGCATGACCAAGTTCAAGGAGCTTTGGGATGCCGGGCTTCTGGCAGTGGTCCAGGGTGTGGGCTACCCGAGCCCCACCTTTTCGCACTTCAGCGCGATGGATATATGGCAGACGGCCGATCCGACGCTGAAGCTGCGCACCGGCTGGCTTGGCCGTTATCTTGAGAAACTCGATAGGAAATCCGCAGCGGCTTTTGAAGGCATGGCCGTAGGAGGAGTGCTGCCCAAGGAGTTCCAGTCTTCCATCCCGCTCCCGCTCATCGAAAGCGTGAACGCCTACCGCATCCAGACGGACGGGCTGACCGCCGATCGATCGAGCCGCCGCATCAAGGCGCTGACGACTCTATACAGTTCATTCCCCAAGGATATCCCGTACTCCCTCCTTCTGGACGGCACGATGAGCTCGATGGTGGAGAGCACGACGAAGCTGCAAACGGCGAACGCCGCCTATCGTCCCGGGGTCACCTATCCCAACAATTCGCTGGCCGCCGGTCTGCGGCTGATCGCCACCGCCATAGACGCAGGGCTTGGCGTGCGCGTGGCGCATATCTCCTTGGGCGGCTTCGATACGCATTCAGCACAGCGGGGCACCCAGCAACGGCTCTTGCAGCAGCTTGCTGACGCCATCGCCGCTTTCTACAGCGACCTCCGAGAGCACGGGCGAGATGAGGATGTGGTGGTGATGACGTGGTCCGAGTTCGGCAGGCGCGCGAAGGGCAATGGAAGCGCTGGGACGGACCATGGCTCAGCCGGGCCGATGTTTATCGTGGGCGCGAAGGTACAGGGCGGCGTGTACGGCGAGAGACCCAGTTTGAGCAATCTTGACGCCGATAATCTGCGCTTCACGACGGACTTCAGGTCCGTCTATGCCACAGTGCTGCAGGAGTGGATGGGCACATCGCCCGATGTCTCACTCGGCACGACGGCGTTTGCCCCGCTGAAGATGATCGGCAGCGCCCCGAATCCCCTGAGGCCGCTTCCACGGCCTATTGTCCCCGGCATGGCGACGTCTACGCCGATGACCGCTACCCCTGCCCCAAGGTAGGGAAGCTCAGTTGACGGCGAGGAGTTCCGCCACGAGGCCCTGAAGCGCCCGAGGGCTGAAAGGTTTGGCGACAAACCCGTCTGCCCCTGAGGCTGTCGCTGCAGCTTTCCCCGCTTCCTGGTCGAGGGCGCTAAAGAGCAAGACCTTGATATGGCGGGTGACGGGGTTGGTCTTGAGCGCACGGCAGAGGTCTTTGCCATCCCTGCGCGGCAACACGATGTCCGTGAGCAGGAGGTCCGGCAACTCCTTCTGGGCGATGGCCAGGGCCTCTTCGCCGTCTTTTGCATAGAGGAGACGGTAGCGCTTATCCCGGCCGAAGATGGCGTCCAGCACCACACGGATGCCTTCCTCGTCTTCCGCAAGGAGGATCGTCTTTTGCGCGGCGCTCATACCGGCTGCTCCAGGTTTGGGTCCTCCGTGGGGAGTGCGATGTAGAAGGTGGAGCCCTTATTCAGCTCGCTTTCCACCCAGACCTCACCGTTCATCAGCGTGACATACTCTTTGACGATGTAGAGGCCTAGACCGGTCCCACGGATGCCTACAGTCTCTGAGCGTTGCACACGGTGGAAGGGCGTAAACAGCGTCTTTTGGTCTTCCGGCGCGATGCCAATGCCTTGGTCGGAAACGGCGATGACGACGTGTTTTGTATCAGGGTGGGACTGCGCTGAGACCGTGACGTTCCTACCTGTGGGGCTGTACTTGACGGCGTTCTGGAGCAGGTTTGTCAGCACTTGCCCAAATTTGCTCTTGTCTGCAAGGACGGTAGGGAGGTTGTCCGGGATGTTGATCGAGACTGGATGGCTTTCATCCGTGGCGTGAGACGTGGCGATGGCCTCTCGCACAGCGTCCACAACCGACACCTGCTGGAGGCGCATGACGATTTTCCCCGCCCTGAGGCGCGAGACGTCCAGCAAGTCATCCACGATGGCGGCCAGGCGCTGCGCATCGGCCCGCATGCGTTCAACCCATTCGGAGGGCACTTTTCCCTTGTCTTCGCTGTCCAGCAGAAGCTCGGTGAAGGCGATGATGGTTGTGAGGGGCGTGCGGAGTTCGTGGGAGGCGACCGAGACGAACTCATCGCGCCTGCGAACAAGATCGCGCTCTTCAGTCACGTCGCGGAAGAGCAAGCCGCGGCTCTTGGGCAGCAGTTCGCTGAAGATGTCAAAGATGGAGATGACGATGGACTTGCGCTCAGGGCGGAGAACCGTCACCTCCAACTGAACCGGCAGGGGCTTCCTGCCGTGCACGGCATCGAAGAGGAGCGCTTCAGCATTCTTGGGCTCAAAGGCGCTGCGGCTGCGATCGATGATCGCGTCCAATGGCTGGCCGATGATCTGACTGGCCTTCAGCCCAAAGATCGTTAGCGCCGCGTTGTTCACATAGAGCACCCGCGCTGATTCATCGATGATGGCAAGACCCTCTACCATGCTGCTTTGGATGGCGTCCAGCATTTCGCGTTCGCGGCGAATCTCTTCGATCTGGGACTTCAGTGTGTCTGTCATCTTGTTGAATGAGACGGCCAGATCCGCGATCTCATCGCCGCCGATAACCTCGGCGCGGTGGTCCAACCTTCCGCTCTGGATCTGCTTGGCGCTACGCGCCAGCTTTTTCAGCGGTTCCGTGATGCCTCGGCTCAGCAGCGTACCCGTCACGATGGCAAGAGCCAGGGAGCCGAGAAGAGAGAAACGGATGACCCCGCGCGCCGAGGGCAACGCGGAGAATACATTGCTCTCTGAACTGCAGGCCACGGCCCTCCATGGCGTACCGACCTTGCCGCTGATTACTATCGGTCGCTGGACACACAAAAGGCGCTTTCCCTGGTCCGTGACCCACCTGGCCTTTTGGATATCTTCCATGTAGAGTTCTTTGCCGGTAGTCCATATCTCGCCAAGCTTCTCCCGATCTGAGTGGCCGATGATGAGCCCATTGCCCTCTATGACAAAGGCGAAGTTGTCTTCCGTTTGGATGCCTGTAGCGAACTGCTCTTGCGGGCTATCAACAAGCGTTGCGGCAAGGACACCCCACTGTCTTCCGTTCTCCAGCACGGGCACGGTGAAGATATAGGAGGCAGTCTTAGCCTGCGGATCGTAAATCGCTTGGGAGAGGGAGGGCTGGCCGGAGACGGTGGAGGTGTAGACCTCCAGGTCTCGCCATTGTTGTATCGGCGGAGGTTTTGGTTCGGAGGCCAGGATATTTCCCTGGAGGTCAAGGATATAGACGTGCTCGAAAGTCTTGAAATTTTGTTTGAGGATCCTGAAAATCTCCTCTTTCAACTCAGGAGGGAAGTCCTTGCGATTGGTTGGCGAGGAGGCGGCGAGGGCGGTCAGCTCCTGACGTCCGATGAAGAGCCATCGCTGAACTTCGGCTGAACTCAAATCAGCGATGTTCGCAAGGCGCTCTTTGGCATTCGCCTCTTCGCGATCTTCGAGCACAAGGCTCGATGCCAGAAGCGCGACGCTGAGCGGTACGACTGCGACGAGGACATGACCCCCAGCATCTTTGGGAGCACGCCTGCTTTGGGGCTGAACGGGATCCAGCGGGGAAGGTTCATTCGGCGTCTTACACTTCAGGTATGGCGCTCTGGATGCCTTAAGGATAACGCAATTTACATAAGTGGACGCCGCCGCTGACACCATCCGAGTGTGGGTTTCTCCTGGCCTTAGAATGACATATCTATTTCTTCCAGCGATAATCTAGCGACACAAACCTCAATAAGTAGCATCGTCCCCAGAATTGATCTTGCATCATTATCTCTATCTCAAGCATTGCATGCTTGGTCTCTATAGGCCCACCGGCCTGTGATATGTGTTGAGGGACTGGAATTGGAGCACGTATGAATGAAGATTTGGGCGCCGCTCGGGCGCCCGTGATCGCCTACTTTTCCATGGAAGTCGGCCTTGAGTCTGGGATGCCGACCTACAGCGGGGGGATGGGCGTGCTGGCGGGCGATACTCTTCGCGCCGCCGCCGATATGGGCGTCCCGATGGTGGGAATCACTCTCCTCCATCGCAAGGGCTACTTTCGCCAAAAGCTGACTGCCGAGGGAGCACAATCGGAAGCGCCCGAAGAATGGTTCCCCGAGGAGTTCCTCCAGCCGCTGCCGCCCCGGGTCGTCGTCGAGATCGAGGACCGCCACGTTACCGTCCGCGCGTGGCGATACATGCTTCGCGGCGCGTCCGGTCATGCCGTTCCGGTCTATTTCCTGGACACGGCGCTTCCAGAGAACAGTCCTTGGGACAGGACGCTGACCGATACGCTCTACGGCGGCGATGACCGCTATCGCCTGGCTCAGGAAGTGGTTCTCGGCATCGGGGGCGTTGCTGTGTTACGCGCGCTCGGCTACCAAAAGGTGAGCGTTTATCACATGAACGAAGGACATTCGGCGCTCCTCACGCTGGCGCTGTTGCATGAGCGAACGGTGGGAAAGGGCAGGCCTGCGGCCACGAAGGCGGACATCGAAGCGGTGCGCCAGCAGTGCATCTTTACCACCCACACACCGGTGCGCTCTGGTCATGATGAGTTTTCCATCGGCCTGGCGAATGAGGTGCTCGGCAGAGAGTGGTCGGACATGCTGGCGAGCCTCGGTGCGCGAAACCACTCACTCAATATGAGCCATCTGGCGCTCTTCTGCTCGCGCCATATCAACGGCGTCTCCATGCGCCACCGCCTAGTGGCCCAGGAGATGTTCCCCGGCTACTCCCTCAGCGCCATCACCAACGGTGTCCATGCAGTCACGTGGATGTCACCGCCCTTCCGCCGACTGTTCGATCAGCAATTTCCCGAATGGCGCCGCGACAACAACTGTCTGCGCCATGCCGCGGGGATCCCGCTCGAGAATATCCAATCGGCCCATGCCGCCGCAAAGCGCGACCTGCTGGATGAAGTGGATCGCAGGACCGGTCGGCGCTTGGACCCCGAAAAGCTCACTATCGGCTTCGCCAGGCGCGCGACGGGCTATAAGCGCGCCGACATGCTCTTCAGCGACGAGGAGCGGCTGCGGAAGATCGTGAAGAAGGCCGGGCCGATCCAGGTCATCTACTCAGGGAAGGCCCACCCGCGCGATGAAGAAGGGAAATCGCTCATCCGTCGCATCGTTGATGCTTCGACCGAGTTGGGAGAGGCTGTCTCCGTGGTGTACGTGGAGGGCTATGACATGGCGATGGGGAAGCTGATGTGCTCGGGAACGGATCTCTGGCTGAACACGCCTCGCAAACCGCTCGAGGCCTCCGGCACCAGCGGGATGAAGGCTGCGCTGAACGGCGTGCCGAGCCTGAGCGTACTGGACGGCTGGTGGGTGGAGGGGCATGTGGAGGGCGTCACGGGATGGGCCATCGGCGATAGCTGGGAGGGTCAGAGCGACGATGCCGCGGAGGCGCAATCGCTCTATGGGAAGCTGGAGAGCGCGATTCTGCCGCTCTACTATCAGAATCCGAAGGGCTATGCGGAGGTGATGCGCTCCGCCATCGCGCTCAACGGCTCGTTCTTCAACGCCCAGCGGATGGTGCGCCAATATGTGCTAGACGCCTACCACACGGAATCGAAGATCTAGCCGTCTAGCGGCGGCTTGGGGTTCTGCTCGCGGGGCTGCGCCGCAGGCGGGCGATCCGGCCCGTTGGGGGTGTGCAATCGAGTCTCCCCCATGCGCTTCAAATGCTTCGGCTCGACCTTGAAGAGGCGTAGCAGAGACGGCGGTTCACGCTCCCAAAGGAACCACTGGAAATTGAACCATCCCCGATAGACGAACCATGCCACGGTTCCTACGCCCACCAGGATCATGATACCCAGGAGCAGATAGAATGCCCACGTGAAATGCTCACCGGGCAGGACAAGATTCATCCCGTAGATGCCGGCGATGAGGTTCAGGGGAAGGAAGACGGCGGCGATCAAGGAGAGGACCTTCACGATCTCGTTTTGGCGGTAGGCCACAGCGAGGTAGTAGGACGAGAGGGCGGTATCTGCGCGCTCCCGAAGGGTCTGGTTCAGGTCTTCTATGCGCACGATGTGGTCATAGACGTTGCGGTAGTAGAACTCCGTCTCTGCCGAGACAATGGGAAACTCGCCGCGGCTCATGCGATTCAGCACTTCCCGCTGTGGAGCCATGACACGGTGGATCCGCAGGGTAGAACGGCGAAGGGCGATGATGGTGTCCAGCGTTGCCCGATCCGGGTTGTCCACGATGGCCTCTTCGATCTTCTCCGCCACCTCAGCCATCCGGTCAATGGTGGGCATCACGTTATCCATGACGGCATCTATAAGGGCGTGGGTGAGGAATTGCGCACCATAGCGCATGGGGCGGCCGTCTTCATCGGCGCGGCGGCGGACGCCGTCAACGCTCATCATCGCAAAGTTGTGGTTGCTGACGACGAAGTGCGGCCCGAGAAAGATCTCAAGCTCCGTTGTCTCCACAACTTCCGACTCCGCCTGGTGGTTGATGCCGTGGACGATGATGAATAGATATTCCTCGAAGTCGTCGATCTTGGGCGGGTGGACCAAGGGGTCAACGCAGTCCTCAATGGCTAGGCGATGGAACTTGAAGACGCTTTCCAGGAAGCGGGCATCGCGCTGGTCGGTGCTGGTGATATCAACCCAGAGCAGGCCCCGCTTCGATTCGAAGGCGGCCTTGACCTCAGCTTCAGTGAGGTTTTTCTGGAGCGTCGAATCCGGGGCGAGGTAAAAGGCGGTGAGGGGCATGCGTACGTGCCTCTAAGCGGAATAGAGGACCTTCATCATCATCGCTATCCATTGCCGGGTATTTGCTCCTTGGTCGCCTGCGTCACGTGCGGACAGCAACCGATTATACGCCTCCAGCCAAGATGCAGAATCGTATGCCGCTGCGTGTAGCTAGATCGCGAAGCTCTCCTTGATGCCCGTCACCGCAAGCCGCACGGCGATGGCGGCTAGGAGCAGAGCCGCTATCTTGGAAGAGGCGCGCAGGCCTCCTTTCCCGAGGAAGCGGGCGATGGTAGTTCCGAAGGTGAAGATGATCCAGGCGATGACGATATTGACCACAAAGGCGGAGACGACGATTCCGTAGGAGTACTGGTCGGTCAGCACGAGGAGGGTGGCGAGGGTCCCGGGCCCGGCGGTGAGGGGCGTCCCGATGGGCACAACGGCGGCAAGCTCGCGCACATCAGGCGGCTGCTGGCGAAGGAAGCCGGTCCCCACAAGCTCGCCCAACGCTATGGCAAGCAGGACAATGCCGCCTGCGATAGCGAAGTGACCCACTTCGATGTCCAGGAAGCGCAAGAGGGCGTGGCCCAGGAAGAGGAAGGCGAGGCCGACGGCCATGGCGGTCAGAAGCGCGATGTTGATGGCCCTTCGCCGCTGTTGCGGGGAGGCCGACTCTAGGATGCCGAGGAGGATGGGGACCGTGCCGATGGCGTCAATGGCGACCAAAAGGGGGAAGAATGCGAGGAGGAATTCCTTCCCGAAGGGGTCCATCGGCGGCGCTCCTAGGTGCAGCTTGTGCCCAGTGACTATACGATTCGCCCCTGCACAGGGTCAATCGGCTCTCAGGGGGCGCTTCTTGACGACTCCGGCCCACAGCCATAGGCTGGAATCTCTATATGGAGAAGAAGCCTAGCCGCCCACAGCACCCCGGCTCTACGCTTGGTCGCACACGCGTTGTCATTGAGGGCGTGGAGCCGGAGATTGACGGCGGCGATTTCGCCATCAAGCGGGTTATCGGGGAAGACGTTGCGGTGGAGGCGGATGTCTTTGCCGATGGGCATGACGTGCTTATCGCCATGCTCTTTCACCGCAAGGAGCAGACGGCCACCTGGCACCGCGCGCCGATGCAGGAATTGGGGAACGACCGCTGGCGGGCCTTCTTCCAAGTGACAGAGCTGGGCCGCTACTACTACACCATCGCCGCGTGGGTTGACCACTTTGCCACCTGGCGACGCGACCTGCAGAAGCGCCTTGAGGCGGGGCAGGATGTCTCCGGAGACCTTCTGGAAGGGGCCCGATTGCTGCGAGAAGCAGGCGCGCGGGCCAAAGGAAAGAACGAAGAGACGCTAGAGAAATGGGCGGAACGCCTTTCCTCCAGCGCGACGCCGCTCAAGACCCGCGCCGAGTTTGCCCTTGATGAGCGTCTAGCTGCGCTGGCTACCCGTTATGTCGACATCGGTCACGCCACCAGATATGAGAAGGAGCTGGCGGTGGTGGTGGACCGGGTCAAAGCGCGCTTCAGCACTTGGTATGAGATGTTCCCCCGCTCGGCTGCCCAGGAGCCGGGCCGCCACGGCACCTTCGCCGATGTGGAGAGGCGCCTCCCGTACATCGCAGGGATGGGCTTTGACGTGCTCTACTTCCCACCGATCCATCCTATCGGCAAGACCTTTCGGAAGGGGAAGAACAATACCCTAATGGCGGGACCCGATGAGCCAGGCAGTCCGTGGGGCATCGGCTCGGCTGAAGGCGGCCACACGGCGATCCACCCTCAACTTGGCGATCTTGCGGGCTTTCGCCGTCTGGTTGCAAAGGCTGAAGAGCACGGCATGGAGATCGCTTTTGACCTGGCGCTGCAGTGTTCCCCTAATCATCCCTGGGTAAAAGAGCACCCTGAGTGGTTCAAGCGGCGCGCCGACGGCTCGATACAGTATGCGGAGAACCCGCCAAAAAAATATCAGGACATCTACCCGCTCAACTTCGAATCGGAAGCCTGGCGTGACCTCTGGGAGGCGGTGAAGGACGTTGTTCTCTTTTGGGTGGGCCACGGCGTGCGCATCTTCCGTGTGGACAACCCGCACACTAAGCCCTTTCGTTTTTGGCAGTGGCTCATCGCTGAAGTGAAGAGCCAGCGCCCGGACGTTATCTTTTTGGCAGAGGCCTTCACGCGCCCCAAGGTGATGTATCGCCTGGCGAAGGTAGGGTTCACCCAGTCGTATACCTATTTCACCTGGCGGAACGAGAAGACCGAGATCCAGGACTACTTCACCGAGTTGACGAAGAGCAAGGTTCGAGAATTCTTCCGTCCGAATCTCTGGCCGAACACCCCTGACATCCTGCATGAGTACCTTCAACAGGGCCGCCCCGCAGCCTTTCGCGTCCGCTACGCCCTGGCCGCGACCTTGGGCGCGAACTGCGGCATCTACGGCCCTGCCTATGAGCTATGCCTGCACAAGCCTCGGGAGCCGAAGAGCGAGGAGTATCTTGATTCTGAGAAGTACGAGATCAAGCACTGGAACCTGCAGCAACAGGGCTCCATCAGCGGGTTCATCGGCACAGTGAATGCGATACGCAAGCACAACCCTGCGCTCCAGAGCGATTGGTCGCTGTGTTTCCACGAGACTGATAGCAGCGACGTGCTCTGCTATAGCAAAGCCTCCGAGGATGGGCGCAATGTTGTGCTCACGGTGCTCAACCTGCATCCTGCACATGTTCATGAGGGATGGGTGCATCTGGATCTGAAGGCTTTAGGCCTTGTGGAGGGGGAGCCGTTCGAGGTGCATGATCTCCTCGATGGTTCGCGCTACCGTTGGCAGGGAAGGCGCAACTACTTCAAGCTTGACCCCGCACAGTCCCCGGCGCACATCTTTCGCGTGACACGGCTTCCAGCGATGGAGGGGATCTGATGTCTGATGTACATAGGCCGGGTTGGTATCGCGACGCAATCATATACGAAGTCCACGTACGGTCATTCTTTGATAACAAGGGTGATGGCGTAGGTGATTTCAACGGGCTGACCGCGAAGCTGGATTACCTGCAAGACTTGGGCGTCACCGCGCTCTGGTTGCTCCCCTTCTATCCCTCACCCTTGCGTGACGAGGGGTATGACATCGCGGACTACAAAGCGGTGAATCCGATCTATGGTGACCTTCATGACTTCAAGACGTTCCTGGCGGAGGCGAATCGCCGCGGCCTGAACGTGATCACGGAGCTGGTGGTCAACCACACCTCCGATCAGCATCCCTGGTTCCAGCGGGCCCGGCGTGCGGCTCCCGGCAGCAGCGATCGGAACTTCTACGTCTGGAGCGATACCCCGGATAAATACAAAGAGGCGCGCATCATCTTTAAGGACTTTGAAAAGTCCAACTGGACGAAAGACGAAGTTGCGGGAGCCTATTACTGGCATCGGTTCTATGCTCACCAGCCGGACCTGAACTTCGAAAATCCCGCGGTGAAGAAGGCCGTCTTTGACGCGATGAATTTCTGGCTCAAGATGGGAGTCTCCGGCCTGCGGTTGGACGCCGTCCCGTACCTCTATGAGAAGGAAGGGACGAACTGTGAGAATCTCCCGCAGACACATGCCTTCCTTCGCGACCTGCGCCGCCATGTGGACGCGCATTTCAAGGGCCGCATGCTGCTTGCCGAGGCGAACCAGTGGCCTGAGGACGCCGCGGCCTATTTCGGCGCCGGCGATGAGTGCCATGTGAACTTCCATTTCCCCCTCATGCCTCGCCTCTTCATGGCGATACGCCTGGAGGACAGCTTCCCCATCCAGGACATCTTGGAGCAGACTCCGACCATCCCGGAGGGATGCCAGTGGGCTGTCTTCCTGCGCAACCACGACGAGCTGACCCTTGAAATGGTGACGGAGGAAGAGCGGGATTACATGTGGCGCATCTATGCGCAGGATCCTAAAGCCCGCCTGAATCTCGGTATACGCCGCCGTCTCGCGCCTCTCATGAACAACGACCGCCGGAAGATCGAGTTGATGAATGTGCTGCTCTTTTCCATGCCTGGGACGCCGGTACTTTATTACGGCGACGAGATCGGCATGGGGGACAACTATCTTCTCCATGACCGCAACGGTGTCCGCACGCCGATGCAGTGGGACGCCTCTCTCAATGCCGGATTCTCCTCGGCCCCTGCCGAGAGGCTCTATCTGCCCGTCATCACCGAATCCGAATACCACTACCAATCGGTGAATGTTGCGGCGCAGCAGGCGAATCCGGACTCCCTGCTCCACTGGGTCAAGCGGCTGATCGCGGTGCGGAAGGGCAGTAAGGCGCTTGGGCGAGGCGCGCCGGAGTTTCTTGAAACGGGGAATCGGAAGGTTCTGGCCTTCCTCAGTCGCAGCGAGGGAGAGAGCGTGCTGGTGGTGGGGAACCTCTCACGGGCGTCTCAACAGGTCAGCCTCTCCGATAGCAGGCTTCGTGGGGGGTCGCTTGTGGACCTCCTGAGCGGCACGCGCTTCACGACGCATTCGAGCGGCACCCTCTCTCTGACGCTTGCTCCGTATGGATATTTCCTCCTATCGCTTAAGCCGAAGGCATTGGAGAGGATTCGGTTTTCTGATACTCCAGCAGCGCAGGCTACGCTCACCATCAGCAAGAGCTGGCGGGATGTTTTTGCCCCGGGCAACCGAGCAGTTCTAGCCGATGCTCTCACTGGATTTATCGAGCGACAGCGGTGGTTCGGCGGCAAGGCGCGGGTTGTCCAAGCGGCGCAGGTGGAGGACGTGATTGCTGTGGACGATGGTTCAGCTATCGTCATCATAGGAATGAAGTACGTGCAGGGCGAATCGGAGCGCTATCAGGTCCCGGTCGCTTTTGATTCCGGCGCTACAGCGCGTGCCATCGTCCGAGATGCGTTGCAATCGGTGGTTGCCTGGGTGAAAGGAAGCGGGTCGAAGGCCGAGGGCGTCCTGTATGACGCCCTGCTGAAGGGGGGATTTGCGAAGAGGCTTGTGGTTGCTATTGATGTCGGCGAGAGCTTTGCTGCCGAGAGGGGAGACATCGGCTGTATCGCTGAAGGGCAATTCGCAACGGCTCTAGGCGCTCCAGATACGTTACCGCAGCCTACGCTAGCTCTCGGCGAACAGAGCAATACCTCAGTATTTTTCGGGAAACGCGCCGTTTTGAAGCTTTTCCGCCGCTTAGAACCAGGCGTCAATCCTGACTTGGAGATCGGACGCTTTTTAGCGGAGCGCACGACCTTCGATGCTGTGCCGCGCTTGGCGGGCGCAGTAGAGTATCGTCGCGAGGGACAAGAATCGACGACGCTCGCCATCATCCACGGCTTTGTTGGGAACAAGGGCGACGCGTGGAAATTCACCCAAGATGCGATCGAAGAGTTCCACCGGCGTGTTCTCGAAGGAGGAACCTCTTCAGCACCCTCGGCGCTTTCTTCCGGAAGGCTGCTAGCTTTCGCAAGGAGATCATCACCAGCTGCTCTGGCGAAGTATGCCGGCGGTTACCTGAGTGCGGTGAGTCAGCTAGGGAGGCGCACGGGCGAACTGCACCTCGCGCTGGCCTCCGAGCCTAGCCTCGCGGCCTTCACGCCCGAGCCTTTTGGGACTATCTATCAGCAATCGCTCTACCAGTCTATGCGTGGAGGCGGGCTGCAGACCCTTGCCTTGCTGCGAGGGCGCATAGGCACTTTGCCGCGAGCCGTTCAGCGGCAAGCGAAGGCTTTTTTAGAGATGGAGGATGCACTGCTTGCTCGATTTGAAATGGTGACGAAGCTGGAAGATGGCGGCATGCGCATTCGCGTTCACGGCGATTATCATTTGGGCCAAGTTCTCTGGACAGGCGATGACTTCGTTGTCATTGACTTTGAGGGCGAGCCAGCCCGCGCGATCGGGTGGCGGCGCCTGAAACGCTCCCCGCTCAAGGACGTTGCCGGGATGCTGCGCTCCCTGGACTACGCCGCCACCGTCTCCTCACGCCAACTGCCCAAGGCCCAGGCTTCACGTCTGCAGGGCTGGACGAAGGCCTGGAGGTTCTGGGCGCAAGCGACCTTCCTTGACGCTTATCTGAAAGCAATGAAGGGCAGCGGGCTGTTGCCGCAATCGGAAAGGGAGATGGCCGTTCTTCTGGAGGCCCTACTTTTGGAGAAGGCCCTTTATGAAATCGAATACGAGCTGAACAACCGACCTGATTGGGTCGAAGTGCCGCTTGCCGGAGCCCTTCACCTCCTCACCGGTGGCGCGTAGACGTCATGGCGCAAGAGATGGCGGCACTCAAACGGCTGGCCGCTCTCTACGGCGTGCAGTCTGCATATCTTGATATCAAGGGAAAGCGTGTGCACTCTCCCAGTGATGCGATAGTCGCTGCCCTCAAGGTACTGGGCGCGTCTATCGAAGGCAGCGCTGATGCTGCCGTTGCTTTGCGCGAGCGGAGTGAAGAGATGGCGCGACGCATCTGCGAGCCGGTCTATGTGGTCTGGGACAAAGGTTCCCTGGCAGTTGATGTGCAAGTCCCAGTCGCGATTGCTGATGGCCGCATAACGGCTGAGCTGACTCTGGAGTCAGGCGAAAGGCGGGCCATCACGCGCCCTGGGAAGACTTTGCGTGATACGGCATCGGCGTCTATCGGGAGAGAACGCTTTGTGCAGAAGCGCCTGGTGATTTCGGGGCCGCTGCCGTTTGGGTATCATCGCATAGAGGTACGCACAGAGTCTGCCCGCGCGGAGGCGATGGTTATCGTTGCTCCCACAAGGAGCTATGACGCCCTGCCTGGGGGCGAACAGCGCGGAGTCGGCATCTTTCTCCCGCTCTACGCCCTTCAATCACGACGCTCCTGGGGCGCAGGCGATTTCGTTGACCTTGGAGAGCTTGCCCAGTGGGCCAAGCGACAGAGAGTCGGCCTTATTGGAGCGCTTCCGATGCTCGCCTCCTTTCTGGACAGGCCGTTCGACCCAAGCCCTTATGCGCCGGTGAGTCGCCTCCATTGGAACGAGTTCTACGTTAACGTGGAGGCCCTACCTGAGTACCGCGACTGCGATGAGGCACAGCGGCTCGTGGCATCGCGGGGTTTCCGGGAGGCAATCGCGGTACTCCGAAAAGGCGCGCATGTGGACTACAAGCGCGTCATGGCCCTCAAGCGTCGGGTGTTAGAACTCCTTACAACTCGGGTCGTTCGTGGTAGAGGCTCGCATGGGCTAGAGCGCTTCCTGAAGAGCGATGCTGGTGTGGAGCGCTATGCAGCCTTCCGCGCGACCGTCGAGCGATACGGCGATGCCTGGCCCGCCTGGCCGAAGAACGATGCTGCTTCCTATGACATAGCCGCGCGCGATTATCACTGCTACGTCCAGTGGGCGGCGCACCGTCAGTTGCGCCAGGCCTCGCGCAAGGGCGCGGGTCTATATTTGGATCTGCCTATAGGCGTCCACGGCGGCGGCTACGATACTTGGGCCCATCGAGATGCCTTTGCTCTGGGCATGTCCGTCGGCGCGCCGCCTGATTCCTATATCGAGACAGGGCAGGACTGGGGCTTCCCGCCGCTCCATCCTGAGCGGATCCGGGAACAGGGCTACGGCTATCCTATCGCCTATCTGCGCAAGCACATGCAGATGGCAAAGGCGCTCCGCGTGGACCACGTCATGGGCTTCCAGCGACTCTTCTGGGTGCCCCGCGGCCTCAAGCCGGTGGACGGCATTTACGTCCGATACCATCCTGAGGAATGGTATGCCATCCTGAGTTTGGAGTCTCACCGGAACAAGTGCTGGGTCATCGGCGAGAACTTGGGCGTTGTGCCGCCGGAGGTGAACGCATCCCTGGAGCGGCACAGGTTCGGCAGCATGTACATGCTACAATTTTCTATCCGCGCCGACCCTCAGGCGGCACTTGGAGAGGTGCCGAAGGGAGCCGTCGCGGCGCTGAACAACCATGACATGCCGCCTTTCGCTTCTTTCTGGAGCGGGGACGACTTCAAGTGGAGAAGACGACTCGGCATCCTAACAAGGAAGACCGAGCTTGAAGAGAAAAGGGCCCGCGGCGCTCAGGTGAAGGCGATTGCTCGCTTCCTTAAGGAACGTGGGAGCTTCGATGGACAAGCGACAACGCAAACGATTCTTTCTGCGCTCCACCGCTATCTGGTGAAGAGCCGGGCGAAGCTGGTGGTGGTGAGCCTGGAGGATCTGTGGGGTGAGACGCAGCCGCAGAATGTTCCAGGCACCGGCGACCCGCAGCCGAACTGGCGGCGGAGGGCCCGGATGAGCTTGGAGGAGTTCTCCCGGAATAGGGCGGTCATGCAGGCGTTAGAAGAGATCGTGCTAACGCGAAGCAGGAAGAGGCCGTGAAAAAGAGAGAGCGCGTTAAGAAGGAGAGGAACTCGAAGGTGCGAACGGCGCCCAAACCTGCCGTGACGCCTTCAGCCCCCGTGCCTGCTACGAACTCTACATTGTTGACGGCTGACGATCTCTATCTCTTCAACGAGGGGACGCACTTCCGTCTCTATAACAAGCTTGGCGCGCACCTTGGTAACGTCGGCGGTCACCAAGGCTGTTACTTCTCCGTCTGGGCCCCAGATGCGCTGGAGGTCAGCGTCATCGGAGACTTCAATAATTGGAATAAGGCGGCGAACCCGCTTACGCCGCGCCAGCAATCCGGTATCTGGGAGGCCTTTGCCCCCGGGGTAATAAAAGGAGCCATTTATAAGTTCTCAATCGTCTCCCGCCACGACGGCTATCGGGTGGAAAAGGCTGACCCGTTCGCCACGCGCGCCGAGAAACCGCCTCGTACAGCCTCGATCGTATGGGACCTGGACTATACCTGGCACGACGGCGATTGGATGTCAAAGCGGATGGGAAGACAATCCCACACTGCGCCGATGGCTATCTATGAGGTACACCTTGGCTCCTGGATGCGCGTGCCCGCGGAGGGCAATCGCTTCCTTTCCTACACGGAGCTCGCGCCCAAGCTGGCCGCGCACGTCAAGAGGCTGGGCTTCACCCATGTGGAGTTTCTTCCGGTGATGGAGCATCCCTTCTATGGCTCGTGGGGCTACCAGACGACGGGCTACTTCGCCCCGACGAGCCGATATGGGACGCCGCAGGAGTTCATGGCGCTGGTGGATTATCTGCACCAGCAGGGCATCGGCGTCATCCTGGACTGGGTGCCCTCGCACACGCCCGGCGATGAGCACGGCCTCGCGTTTTTCGACGGCTCGCATCTCTATGAGCATCAAGATAGGCGCAAGGGCTTCCATCCTGATTGGAAGACGATGATCTTTAACTACGGCCGTCGTGAAGTCCAGAGCTTCCTTATCAGCAGCGCGCTCTTCTGGCTCGATCGCTACCATGCCGATGCCATCCGCGTGGACGCCGTCGCCTCGATGCTCTATCTCGACTATTCGCGCGGCGAAGGGGAGTGGGCCCCGAACGAGTACGGCGGCCGAGAGAACCTTGAGGCGCTCAATTTCCTAAGGCGTCTTAACGTGGAGGCCTACAAGCATTACCCGGATGCGCAGATGATCGCTGAAGAGTCCACGGCTTGGCCCATGGTTTCCCGTCCTACCTTTTCCGGGGGTTTGGGCTTCGGCTTCAAGTGGGACATGGGATGGATGCACGATACCCTGCAGTACATCACCCGCGATCCGATCCATCGGCGCTATCACCACAGCGACCTGACATTCCGCCAGGTCTACGCCTACTCCGAGAACTACATCATGCCGCTTTCGCATGACGAAGTCGTGCACGGGAAGCGTTCGCTCTTGAGCAAGATGCCCGGGGACGATTGGAGGCGCTTCGCCAATCTGCGCTTGCTTCTCGGCTATATGTACGGCCTTCCCGGCAAGAAGCTTCTCTTCATGGGAACGGAGCTTGCCCAGTGGCGCGAGTGGAGCCATGAGGAGAGCCTGGACTGGGATCTCTTGGACTATGCCCCTCACGCCGGTGTCCAGCAATGGGTGGCCGATCTCAATCGCCTCTACGCCAGTTTGCCTGCTCTCCACGCCCTTGATTGTGAGCCTGGGGGCTTTCAATGGGTCAATGCGACTGATGCTGATACTAGCACCCTAACCTTCATCCGCAGGGGCCAGGCTGAACGTGATATCGTCCTGGTTACCGCGAACTTCACACCCGTACCCCGCTACGACTACAAGGTCGGCGTCCCGGTGGGGGGCGTGTGGCTGGAGCTGGTGAACAGCGATGCGAAGGAGTACGGCGGCAGCGGCACCGGAAACCTGGGACGCGTCTCCTCCGTGGGCGAACCGAGTGACGGCCTCTCCCATTCGCTCAGGATCACTGTGCCGCCCCTCGGTATAGTCTTTCTGAAACCGGAGGCCTAGGGCGTGGACCGATACGTCTGCATCCACGGCCACTTCTACCAGCCGCCACGAGAGAACCCGTGGCTGGAGGTCATCGAAGAGCAGCAGGGCGCCTACCCCTACCATGACTGGAACGATCGCATCACTGCCGAGTGCTACGGTCCCAACGCCTTCTCCCGCATCCTGGATTCCGAGAGCAAGATCGTCGAGATCGTCAGCAACTACGCCAGAATCAGCTTCAACTTCGGCCCTACACTCCTTTCCTGGCTGGAGAGCCAACAGCCGGAGATCTACGCCGCCGTCATCGAGGCTGATAAGGAGAGCCGCCGACTCTTTTCAGGCCACGGGTCGGCCATCGCTCAAGCCTACAATCACACGATCCTGCCGCTCTGCAACGCGCGCGATAAGCGGACGCAAGTCATCTGGGGCATCCGGGACTTCCAGCGCCGATTCGGCCGTGACCCGGAGGGGATGTGGCTACCGGAGACGGCTGTTGACCTTGAAACCCTCGCCGAGCTAGCCAACCAAGGCATCAAGTTCACCATCCTTGCGCCGCATCAGGCTCGCCGCATCCGGTGGCTCGATGGAGGCGATTGGGAAGACGTCAGCGGGCAGCGTGTGGATACAACACGGCCCTACCGGGTCAATCTCCCTACTGGGAAGAACATCGCCGTCTTCTTCTATGACACGCCTGTCTCCCATGGAGTAGCCTTCGAACGGCTCCTGACATCCGGTGAGCAGTTCATGAACCGCATCCTGGGCATCTTCCGGGAGCAGGGCAGTCAGCCGCAGCTTGCCCATATCGCCAATGACGGCGAGACCTACGGTCACCACCACCGCTTCGGAGATATGGCCCTTGCCTATGCGCTGAATCGCATCCAGAAAGAAGACCTCGCGCGCATCACCAACTACGGCGAATTCCTTGAGAAGTTCCCACCCTCTTTCGAGGCGGAGATCTTCGAGCGGACATCGTGGAGCTGCTCCCACGGCATCGAGCGTTGGAGGAGCGATTGCGGCTGCGATACCGGGTTTCACCCGGATTGGAATCAGCGGTGGCGCGCGCCCCTTCGGGAGGCCCTTGATTGGCTTCGTGACACGGCGAACGAGTCCTATCAGAGTCTCGCCGCGCGTCAATTCAAGGACCCTTGGGCCGCCCGGGACGACTACATAGACGTCATCCTTGACCGATCCCCGCGCAACGTCCAGCGCTTCCTCTCCCGCCACATGGCAGTGAGCCCATCCGAACCGGAGAAGATCACGGCGCTGAAGCTGATGGAGCTCCAGCGGAACCTTCAGCTTATGTACGCCAGCTGCGGCTGGTTTTTTGATGACCTAGCGGGGATAGAGGGCATCCAGATCCTGCATTTCGCTGGGCGGGCTGCTCAGTTGGCCCAGGAGCTGTTCGGCGACCATACCGAGCAGGGGTTCTTAGAGCGGCTCTCCAAAGCCGTCAGCAATGACCCCGAACAGGGCGATGGGGCGCAGGTCTTTGAAAGGCATGTTCGCCCATCTGTCGTAGACCTGGAGAAGGTCGCCGCTCACTGGGCTATCAGCTCGCTCTTCGAGTCGTATGACGATAGGACGCAGCTCTTTATCTACGAAGTGGAGCGGCAGGACTATCGCTTGCACCAAGCTGGGCGCACCAAACTGGCCCTAGGCCGGCTGCGGATAACATCCGAGCAGATCGGCGAGGCGGCCACCTTCATGTTCGGCGTTCTTCACTTGGGCGACCACAACGTCGTGGCGGGGATGCGCGACTATCGCAGCGAGGGCCGCTATCAGGCCGCCATGAAAGAGATGGAGGAGGCCTACGAGAAGTCCGAGATGCGGGAGCTTGTGCGCACCATGGATAAGTACTTCGGACTAAGCGCCTACTCCCTGAGAAGCCTCTTCCGGGACGAACGGCGAAAGGTGCTGGATGTGATTCTCAAGTCTGCTCGCGCAAACGCGGAGGCCTCCTTCCGCCAGCTCTACGAGCGCGATGCTCCGCTGATGCGCTTCCTTGTCGAACTCGGCATCGCGCCTCCTAAGGCCTTCCAAGCGACCGCTGAGTTCCTTATCAACATAGACTTCCAAGCTGTCCTGGCGCAGGAAGAGCCGGGTGCGGCACGCCTGGAGTGGCTGATGAGCGACGCCAAGCGCTACAAAGTAACCCTCGATCAAGTGAACCTCTCCTTCGCCTTTCGTACGACCATCGAGCGTCTTATGAAGCGCCTCACGCTGAAGCACTCAGATACGGCGCTTATCGCCAAAATCGTTGCTCTGGCGGCTATAACGCAGCGGATGTCCTTACAGGTTGACCTTTGGAAAGTCCAGAACGATTTCCATACCATCCTCTCCAATGTCTACCAGGCCTATCGCGCCCGTGAGTCCCAGGGAGAGGCGTCAGCCCAGGAATGGGTGCGCCAGTTCACCGCCCTCGGCAGGCAGCTTGGCGTTCGCGTCGGTTAGCTGCTCTCTGCTCCTGCTTCCGCTCATTGCGGGTTTGCGTTGCAGGCCATACCATAACGGGACTCTGAGGATTCCCGGTGGTGTCAGATGGCCGAATACAAGAAGGCGATACCTGTCGCAAATGAGTTGACCAAGGACTATTGGGAAGGCGCCAAGCGCCACCAGCTTGTCCTGAGGCGCTGTGCCGATTGCGGCTACTACTCGCACCCGCCGCTGCCCACGTGCTCGAACTGCCGATCAGAGAAGATGGTGGCGGCGCCGGCGAGCGGCAAGGGAACCCTCTACTCCTATTCCATCATGCGGAATGCCGGGAATCCCGGCTTTGAGGCCGAGATCCCCTACGCCGTGGCCATCGTTGAGCTCGTGGAGCAGAAGGCGCTCTACACCGTCTCCAATCTGCGGGATTGCCCGTTGGACAAGATCAAGATTGGCATGCCTTTGGAAGTCGTCTTTGAAGATGTCACTCCCGAAGTGACGCTCCCACAGTTCCGCCCGGCGCGCAAAGGATAACCAGATGGCTATTCGCAACCCTATCCGCGATCAATCATGCATCGTCGGCGTCGGTCATAGCGGCTGTTTCCGGGATGCTGGAGTTCCCGGAGGAACGCTGGTGGCCCGCGCCTGCATGCAAGCCATCTCGGATGCGGGCCTCAAGCCCACCGATATTGACGGGGTCATCACCTCGCCCATGCCTGGTATCGCGGGGTATGACATCATCAACTGCAACTACTTGGTTGAGATGTTGGGGCTTCCCAGTGTCCGCTGGTGGATAGACCATCACGTCGGCGGCGTGCCCGGCCTCGGCTCCGCTTGCATGGCGGCGTTGGCCGTCTCCAGCGGCATGTGCGATGTAGCTCTGGCCTGCCGTCTCAATTGGCGCCCTAAGGACAAAGGCTACGGCCACGTCAGCAGCAACCGGGCTCATGGGGTGGATTCCTTCATCAATCCCTATGGATACGGCGTCTTCCCCCAGAAGTTCTCCTCGTGGTATATGCGCTATGTCCATGAGTTTGGGGTCAAGCGCGAGCAACTTGGTGAATACGTGGTGCAATCGCGCAAGAACGCGCTGCTAAATGATAAGCCCATCGTCGCCCCCCGCCAGGCCATCACGATGGACGACTATCTGAACGCTCGCATGATCTCCGACCCGATGAACCTCCTGGATTGCGACTTTCCATGCGATGGCGCTGCAGCCGTTATTATCACTACTCCTGAGCGCGCCAAGACGATGAAGCAGAAGCCGGTCTATATCAGCGCCGTCGCCACGGGCCAGGGCCCGCACCCTGACTTTGTCTTTTGGCCGGACTACACGGTCATGGCGGCGCACTGGGCAGCCAAGGACATCTGGGAGAAGGCCGGCATCGCCCGGAAGGACATCAACTTCCAGCAGATCTACGATGGCTTTGCCCCCTTCATCTTTTACTGGATGGAGGCTTTGGGCTTTGCCAAGCGCGGCGAAGCCCATGAGTTCGTCGGAAGCGGCGCGCTAAGGCCCACTGGTGTTCTCCCCACCAACCTCAACGGAGGCCAGCTCAACGAAGGGCGCCTGCATGCCCTGGGCCACACCGTCGAGGCGACCCTCCAGCTGCAGGGGCGCGCCGGGGCCCGACAGTTGAAAAAGGCGGATGCCGCTGTGGTCAGCGGCGGCGGCCTTACGGTCGCCGCCATTATGGTTCTCCACCGCTAGCCGAAGGAGCATCCATGGAGCGCAAGGTCCTCTCCCGCGTCATCTATGAGAAGGATCCGCCTATCGCGCGGATCATCATGAACTACCCCGAGCGCGCGAACGTCCAGGATTCGGCGATGGTGTGGGACATAGACAATTGCCTGAAGGAGGCGGAGAAGGACTGGGACGTCAAGCTCGTTATCCTGAAGGGTAACGGCAACGGCTTTTGCGCAGGCCACGCCCTTCGCGGCCCTGCCGAGGGCGTCTCGCCCTATCCCGAGATCAAGGGCGAGACGGAGCATATCTTTAAGGCTCAAGGCGATCTTCACCTCTGGCCCATGCTCTACTTCTGGGAGTTTCCCAAGCCGGTTATCTCCCAGGTCCACGGCTACTGCATCGGCGGCGGCACCTACCTGGCCTACCTAAGCGATATCACCATCGCCTCGGAAGACGCCTATTTCCAGATGCCCCTTGTGCCGGGGTTAGGCATCCCCGGCGGCCAGACGATGGTTGAGCCCTGGGCCTTCATGAACTGGAAGCGCACGGCGGAGTATCTCTACACCGCCCGCACGCTGACGGCGCAAGAGGCCATGGACATGGGGCTGGTCAATCGTGTCGTCCCACGCGAGAAGCTGGAAGAGACGACGGAGATGATGGCGCGGCACATCGCTCAAGCGCCCGGCAGCGCACTCATGATGACCAAGACGCTCATCAAGCGGGCCTGGGAGCTGATGGGCCTCCGCATGCACCTGCAGATGAGCAACGATGTGCGCTTCCTCACCACGCGCTTCAGCGACTCCGCCGCCCATGTCAAGGAGCGCATGCAGCAGCCGCGCCCTTACGCCCGCGACTTCGCCGCGAAGAAGGAGAAGGAAGCCACGCCGAAGAACGGGAAGAAGAAATAAGAACGCCTCAGCTCTGCTTCTTCTGCGCCCGCTTCTGCTGAAGCTGCTGGATAACGGCCCACCGGGCGGCGTTGTGCACCTTCATCTTCCGCTTGGCCTGCTGCTTCTTCTCCCGGCGCTCGCCTCTCGTCTCGTCCATAAGAGGCCCTAGATTCGCTTATAGACCGCGAAGGTAACTACTTCCAGCGGCATCGGGGATGGCACCATCGTCTTTCCATGCTCCCGTATCCCCGCTTGGGCCTTTGCCGGGTCGGCGATATCCGTCTCATAGACGATGATATTCCGGGCTTGCCCCGGCTTAGGGTCGGCGTTGATATAGCGTGTCGCTGTATAGAAGCCTCCGGCCGCCGTGACCTCTCGCCCGTGGTGCCGGTCGTACCACTCGTTGAATTGCCCGTCCAACGCCGGGTCCTTCGCATGGACCTGCGCGACAACCACCCCGCTTGCGCGTTTGCCCTTGCCATCACCGCCGTACGTTCTGTGGGACTTCACGACCGCCGCCGTCCCGCTTGCCAGCGCAGGATGCAGTTGCGGCGGATTCGCCTTCGAGCGCTCCCGCTGCTCGGCATAAGCCGCCACTGGGTCAGGCTTAGATGTCTCGTAGATAGCCAGATACATCGGCTCGGCGGTAGGCGTCAGCCCGTCAATCTTCTTGAAGCGCGTCATTTGCGTGAAGACACCGTGCTTCAGCATGTCGGTGCGGTGCGTGGTGTTGTACCAGTGGTTCCAATCGGCCTCTTGGGCCGGATCTTTACAGCCGTTCATCGTAAACATGATGCCTGTGTGGCTTCGGCCTTCCATCGCGGCCTCCCGGAGTGAACTGGTGCGATGGTAGCAGAGAAGGATGGCTTCTGCCAGATGTAGCCCCGGATTCGATTTGCGCTCCGGTCTCCCCCTGGCTATAGTCTCCAAAACTCGATCGTTCGCTGGGAGGTTCTATGGCCGTCGTCTTCAACCACCTGCACTTCAAGAGCCCCGATCCGGTGAAGACTGCCCGATGGTACGTTGACCACGTCGGGGCCAAGATCGTCTCTGAATCCGTCCGCGAAGGCGGAGCCTTCATCCAGCTTGACCTCCAGGGCATGCCGGCCTATGTGACCGGTATCTTTCAAGGCCAGGATAAAGGGAGACAGCGCTTCGGCTTGGAGCACATCGCCCTGAGCACAGATACCTACGATGCCGAGTATGCGAAGCTGAAAGGGGATGGCTCAAGGCTCCTCGATGAGCGCGCGGAAGTTATTGGCCGCCGCACCTCCTGGTGGCAGGGGCCTGACGGCATGCAGCTGGAATTGGTGGAGAAGGTCTGAGTAGCACGTTGACTCCGTTCCATTCCTCCCGACGACACTTCATGCGTGATCACTCTGTAGGTGAGAAATGCGAAAGGCGAATCCCTCTGTAACGGGAAGACCCTTGTCTTTGTGCTCAGCATGATGCAAAGGCTGCCGTAGTCTCGTCCTTGGTGCCCGACCGGTCCGCTCTCTTGATGATCCTGTCTTGTGTGGAGTAGTTACCTTAGGACCTATCTGATCGCTATGCTGACGCCCCTTCCATGGGCAGAGATTGACTGACACGATACATGACACCCACTTCCCTGCTTGACGGGTGCTCAACTGCAAAGCTAGGATGGGCCGCTCCAGGAAAGTGGGTAGACCTAAACTGGCCGAAAGTTGCCTGCGAAAGGTAAGTCATGCCAATTCAGGCGAGGCCGATACGATCAGGGCTATTTGTATCTACGAACCGTGAGGAATGGATGCGTAGCGCACCCAAGTATGGGTCGGATGCGCTTATCTTCGATATGGAGAGCGCGATCCCGCAATCAGAGTTGCCGAAGGCGAGGAGGATGGTGCGGAGCGTGCTGGAGGATCTGGGCGGAAAGATTCAGATGTTCGTGCGCATCAACGCTGGGCCTCTCCCCGGTGAGGACACGCAGCATGTGCTGCGTCGAGTTCTGGGCTGTGATGCGAAACGGGTCGAGGCTCTGCAGCGTGAAGGCGCGGTTGCGTCTACCCCGGAAGAGCCGAGATGAAACTGAGAGAGATGCCGCGTTATTTTTTTGAGGAGATGTTCTGAATGTTTCACCGTGCCCAGGGCTTCCCCATCACGCGCAAGGCCGATCTCAATGCCGATTGGCGCAAGCACTACGAGTCGCGTACCGTTGATGCGCAGACAGCCATTGCTCATGTGAAGTCGGGCGATTCGGTCGCTTTCTGCCGAGGACGTGAGCCCGAGGCTCTCGGTCTGGCCCTCGCCGCTCGCAAAGACGATCTCCGTAACGTGCGCATCTCCCTCCCCCAGCCTGGCCGCGACTTCGGCTGGTATGACGATGAGTCCTGGAAGAGCTCTTTCCTCGTTACCGTCGGGCTCAGCACGGGACTCTCGAGAGAGGGCATCAACCAGGGCTGGATACACTTCCGCGTCAACGCCGATTTCTCGTGGAGCACGCCGGAGCTAGGCTATAACCCGAGCTACGGAGCAGATGTCTATCTCGTAGAAATCTCACCCCCGGATGAGCATGGCTACTGCAGCTTCGGCGCCTCGGTATGGGACAAGCCTACAGCGGTCCGCACGGCCAAACTGGTCCTGGCGGAAGTCAACCCGAGCATGATACGCACCTTCGGCGAGAACTTCGTTCACGTTACGGAGATTGATTACTTCGTGCACAATCAAGCCTCCACCGGTTGGACCATTTCGCGCACGCCTAAGCATGAGATCCCGGCGCTTGCCAAGCGCTTTGCCGAACTGGCCAGCGGCCTGGTTCGCAGCGGCGACACGATTCAGATGGGCCTGGGGACCATCACCGAATGGCTGCCGCGTGCCGGGGCCTTTGACAACCTGACCGATCTGGGACTATTCACGGAGATTACGCCTCGCGGCACGACTGCGCTCGTGAAAGATGGCGTCATCACCAACAAGTACAAGACCATCCACACCGGCAAGTGCATCGCCGCGGCGGCGGGCGGTGGGCGCAATGACGTGGCGTTCATCAACGGCAACCCGAAGTTTGAGCTGTACACCGTGGACTACGTAGTAAACCCGGTAACGGCGGCCCAGCATGAGAACTTTGTTGCGATGAACCAAGGCCTGGCGGTTGACTTGGCAGGGCAGGCGACTGCCGAAAGCCTCGGCTCGATGCAATATTCCGGTGCGGGAGGCCAGCCTGCCATGGCCTTGGGCGCGCTGATGAGTAAGGGCGGACGCTCCATCCTCTTTCTGCCGAGCACCTCCAACGATGGTAAGAAATCGCGCGTCTTGCCTGAACTGCCGCAAGGCACGGCTGTGACGGTCCCTCGGTACATGACCGACATCGTCGTAACCGAATATGGCGTGGCCCATATGCGCTGGAAGACACTCCAAGAGCGGGCGAATGCCCTCATCGCCATCGCGCACCCCGACTTTCGCAAGGAGCTTGGAGACTACTTGAAACGACGGTTCATTTCCTTGTGAGTGAGGTAAGGCCATGACGACTGATCTCAACATAGACAGCAAGATCACAAAAGAGGCCCTGGAACGCGCCCGGGCCCGTATTGGCGAGAAGACTGCCCTCATAGGCGGGTTCAACACGGAAGTCCAGCTCGATATGGTCCGCCACTGGGCGGAAGGCATCGGCGACGATAATCCTCTCTGGCTCGATTCCGCCTACGCGGCAAAGACCCGCCATGGAACCATCCTCGTGCCGCCCTCCTATCTCCAGTCTGTCCGCACGGGCCCCATGTGGCATGGCCGTTCGACAGGCGGTTTCAGAGGTTTCCCCGGCGTGCATCGCTTCTGGGCCTCCGACAAGTGGGAGTGGTTTGTGCCGATGAAGCACGGAGACGTGGGATACCCGTAGGACTCATTTCGATGCCCCCTTCGCAAAAGGGGTGGACAGATTGCCAGGCCTTCTGGTGCACGGGCATCTTCAGGCCGCCTTCCTTGGTCAATTGTTGACTTCATGGGCCGGCCCTCGCGCTCAACTCCTCCGTCTGGACTACCAAAATCGTGGGATGGCGATTGCCGGAGACGTGCTCACGTGCGGCGGGAAGGTAACCGGGAAAACCGCCGATGGGCGCGGAGCGGTTGTCACATGTCAGGTATGGGTAAGAAATCAGAGGGGAGAGACTGTTACTGCTGGCGAAGGAGGCGCCCAGCTTCCCAGAAGGAGTTGAGTGTCGGGACGTCCCGGTTCAGCCTCGAGAGGCTTCCAGGGCATGGCAAGCCCTCCCTTTGGAAAAGAAAAAGCCCGCCGATTCCGGCGGGCTAATGAAAAGTGTGGTCGGGACGCCGAGATTCGAACTCGGGGCCTCCACGGCCCGATCGTGGCGCGCTACCGGGCTGCGCTACGTCCCGACACTTTCAGCTACCGTTGCGTTCCCCAGTACTCTTCCGCATCGGGTTGCCATGTGACCATGTTGCCTATGGCCATCGAGCCGAGTTTGTACGAGTACCACTCGGCTTGGACGGAGGGCGCGACGCCGTTTGTCGGCACTCGAAGGGACTCGTCGGGCTGGACGGTCCAATACTCTGAAATCAGATCAGAGCTTCGCCACTCCTTCTCTTTCATGACCCAGCCATTGTACCAGATTGACTGCCCCGTATGTGAACTAGCTAGACGGCCTTCCTCGCCATACCTACCACGTGTGGGCGTACCGGGTATGGCCCGAATCGAATGGCGCGCACCTCCGCCACCTCAAGCCCTGCCGCCCTGATAGCCGCCACCGTATCGCGATTCGGGTGGCATACTGCACCCACCCTCCTCCATAGCGGCGTCGAGATATCCTGGAAGTGTCGCCACCTGCCACTGTCGCGCACATGCTCCATGAAACGAAGCTCTCCCCTAGCTGCCAGCACACGCCTCACTTCCCTAAGGCTGTGGATTGGGTCATCCACACTGCACAAGACGAGTGTGGACACAACGGTGTCGAACGATGCATTAAGGAACGGCAGCCTCTCTGCGACAGCTTCTGTCACGTAGGTGACCTGCAGGCCGAGCCTCGTTGACTTTGCCTTTAAGCGCTTCATCATGTGCGGGTTTGGCTCGATAACCGTAAGGCGTACCCCCTTCGGATAATACGGGAGGTTCGCGCCCGTGCCAGCGCCGATCTCCAGCACACGGCCTTTCGCCTCCCCCGCCACGTATGCCCGCCACGCGGGGAAGACACTCCGCTCGGCGCTTGCCGTCACCCGGTCGTACACAGCGGCGAAGAGGCGGCTTTTGGACGGCATGCGCGCCTTCTACACCCCGATGCGCTTGAATGCCGCGACGTACGGCAGGTCCAAGAACTCCGGGCGTGGCGTCTACGCGAGCGTATCTTCCCCACTTCCTGGTATGCCGCAACGGGGTCATCCATTTCCGTCTCATAAATCGCCAAGAACTGTGTCCCGCTGGCAGTCAACTTCGTGGCTGTGTAGCGAGTCCCTGCGTAATAGGCCCTGCTGCTGAGGATCTCCGGCATGTGATGCTCGTCATACCAGGTGCTGAGTTCCTTCTCCTTAGCCTTGTCCTTGCAGTTGGAGAGCGCGTTGAGGATGCCCTTCGCCTTCCTGCCTCTGCCATTTCCTACCGCTGTTGCCATTTTGTAGACGCCTATGTGCCCTATCTGCGTCGCAGACCGGTTCTCCCGCCGCGACGCCGGCAACGCCCGGTAGGCGGCAAGCTGCGCATCATAGGCCGCCTGGGGGTCGGCCTTGATCGTCTCCGTTAGCACTAGGTAGCGTGCGTCTCCCGGGGTCTTGTAGTCGCCCACACGCTGGTATCGTGCGCCGATGGGGAACTGTCCCAAGCCCAGCATATCAGGCAGATGGATCTCGTTATACCAGCGGTTCCACGCCGCCTCTTGTGTTGGATCCTGGGGGTTCAGCAAACCGATGGTGACGCCTGTGTGGTGTCTGCCTTCCATGAAGCTCCTTCGCCCTCTAGGGACGAAACTCTCGCAGTTTTGGGTACGCTACAGCCATGATAAGGGCGAATCCCGCTCCGATGGCCCCACCGATGGCCAGGGAAAGCTGTGGGCCCATCAGCGCCGCGGCTAGGCCCAGGTACGCGCCCCCCAGTGAGTTGGAGCTTTGCGCTACAAGGCCCACGAGGCTCACAACGCGCCCCCGGTTCTCATCCTTTGCCACCAACTGGAAGCTCGTTTGCCGCACAGAGACGCTGATGGAGTCCA
The DNA here is from genome assembly GCA_016875535.1 of Chloroflexota bacterium. Classification (NCBI taxonomy): domain Bacteria; kingdom Bacillati; phylum Chloroflexota; species Chloroflexota bacterium. The sequence goes on along the minus strand of VGPF01000018.1, from coordinate 10,442 downwards.
CAAGCCCAAGCAGGGCGATGAGGATGATCGAAAGGCCGAACCATGGAGAGGCCGCAAACGCGATCAGCCCTATGCCGTGGATGATCGTCACAATGATGAGCATTCGCCCCTTGCGCTCCACGTTGCCTATAGCCAACAGCAAGAGCAGGCCGGCCATCGCTCCTAGGGGCGCCGCCGCTAACAGCGCACCGAGACCCGTTCCGCCCACGTATAGGACATCCTTTGCGAAGACGGCCATGAGCGCCGGGTAATACCCAAAGATCATCGTTACCACATCAAGCAGGATCATGATGATGAGGGTGCGCGTCCTGATCGCGAAGATGAGCCCCTCAAAGATCGTCGCAACGTTCAGTCGTAGTTTGGCTCGTTGCCCCTCATCCGTTAGCCGCATCAGCGAAAGGGCAATGATCGCCGGGAGGACCAAGAAGGCGTTAACCACGTACGACCAGCCGGGACCGGCGGTGTCAATAAGCCCTCCGGCGAGAACAGGCCCTACAAGCGATGCGGTGTTGAACCCGAAGGCGGTGAGCGTTGTTGCATTCAGCAGCAGGTGGCGCGGCACCAGCTTCGGCAGGAGCGCCGCTCGCGCGGGGTGCTCGCAGGCCGCCAGCGCCGAAGACGTAAATGTGATCGCGTAGATATGCCAAACCTCGATGTGGCCGTTCAGTGTAAGGATGGCCAGCAAGATTGCCAGGCACATCTCGAAGCTCATCGTCGTTCGGATCACAAGGTTCTTCGGTAGGAAGTCTGCCAGCGTGCCGCCGAAGAGTCCGACGATGACAGTGGGTATGCCTTGGAAAAGGAACGTCAAGCCGAGGAGCGTTTCCGAATCAGTCAGATGATAGACCTGCCAGGCGTTGGTTGTATTCCGCATCCAGAGGCCCACGCCGCTGAATGGGAAGCCCATCCAGAGCAGTCTGAAATCGCGGTGTTTCAACGACTCCCAGGGCTTGATCTTGCCGGGTGATGCCTGTGTGCTATCTACGGCGCTCTCATTGTTGGGCATAGAGCTGGTGAGCGGAGGGGGCTGCGCCGCGCCTAGTCGAACGTCAAAACGCTGCGCGCCACCTTGCCCTGTGCCAGCAGATCAAAGGCCGTATTCACATCGCCTAAGCGCATCCGCTTGGTAATGAGCTCATCTATCCGCAGCTTCCCCGCCTTGTACAGCCTCAGGAGCCGCGGGAAGTCCACGTGCGGCCGCGATGACCCGTACATGGAGCCGATGACCGATTTTTCCAGGAACAGGATGCGCGCATCCAGCGTCACCGGCGTGTTCACCGGCGCATGGCCTACCCACACTGTCACCCCGCGCTTCCGCGTGCAGAGGATGCTCTGCACAAAGGGCTTTTCCACCGTTCCTATCGCCTCGAAGGCGTAGTGAACGCCCGCTCCCCCGGTCAGTTCCCTGACCTTCGCCACCGGGTCGTCCTTGGCGGCATTCACCGCGTCCGTTGCGCCGAACTCCTTCGCCATCGCCAGCTTATTGTCCAGCACGTCCACGGCGATGATCTGCGTCGCCCCGGCGATGCGGCAGCCCTGGATGACGTTCAGTCCTACGCCTCCCGCGCCAAAGACCGCGCAGGTGCTCCCCGGCTGCACATTGGCCGTATTGATCGCCGCGCCCACGCCCGTCGTCACGCCGCAGCCTACCAGCGCCGCCTGGGCGAAGGGGATGTCCTTCTCGATGGGTATCGCCGCCACTGCCGGCACGATGGCATATTCGCCGAAGGTCCCCAGGCCCGCCATGGGGTAGAGCCTGGTCGCCGTCCCTTTTACCGTAGGCTTGGACTTGGGTGCCGGCGAGCGTTCGCAAACCTGCGGCCACCCCTTCTGGCACATCTCGCACAGACCGCAACTCGTCTTCCATGAAAGGATGACGTGATCGCCCTTGTTCACGCCGGTGACGTTCGGCCCCGTCGCCTCCACGATGCCCGCTCCTTCGTGGCCCAATATCCCGGGCAGCGGCATCATGGACCAATCACCCTTCACCACGTGCCAATCGGAATGGCAGACGCCGCTTGCCATCAGCTTCACTAGCACTTCACCCGCGCCCGGCTCCCCTAGCTCAACCTCTTCGATTCGCAGCGGCGTCTTTGGCTGGTGAAGCACGGCTGCCTTCATATGGTTCTCCTCTTGATGTGGTGGCTCGTCCGGCATTATACGCTTTCCTGATTCGACCCTCCTGGTTTTGCTATAATCGCCGTCGCCTTCCCGGATAGAACAGCACAGCATGCCGTCTACCAAGCAACACCTCCAGAAGAGCGCCTCTCAACGCCCCCTGCTCCAGGGGGTCACCGTTGTTGAATGGGGCGATAACATCTCCGCTCCTCTCTGTGGCAAGCTTCTTGCTGAGCTTGGCGCTGAAGTCATTAAGATTGAACCTCCCAAAACAGGCGAATTTGCTCGCCGCATCCCTCCCTTCTTTCACGATAGGCCGGGGACGAACAGCAGCCTCTTCTTCGAGTACTTTAATGCAGGCAAGCAGGGCGTCACGCTCAATGTGGATAGTGAAAATGGGCGTCGCCTCTTCCTTCAATTCCTCAAGACCGTAGATATCCTTGTAGAAAATGTCCCGGTCAAGCGTAAGCAGGCCCTCCGACTCGATTACAAAGAGATTGCGAGGGCAAGCCCGCGCATCGTCATGGTCTCCCTCTCTCCCTTCGGCCAGACCGGACCCTATCGCAACCTAGTAGCCGATGACCTCGTCGTCTCCGCGATGAGCGGCGCTACCTACTCCAACCCCCGGGTTATGGACAAGCCTGGGCGTCCGCCCCTCGTCTACCCAGGCAATGTCCCCTCTTTCCTGGCGGGCCACCAGGGGGCGACGGCTGCTGTGATGGGCCTCATACGCCGCCAGGATCAGGGTCTTGGCGCGCATTTGGAGGTCGCGGAGAATGAGATCCAAGCCTCGTTGCTCCATGCCTCGCTGAGCCGGTTTGAGCACGAAGGCATCTGGGAGCGGGCAGGAGGCATCGTCGGCACTAGTTCTCCCTATGACTGCCTGCCCTGCAAGGACGGCTATGTCGGCATCTTTTGTCCGCAGGAAGACCATTGGCACCGTCTGCTCAAGGTCATCGGCATGCCGGAGGTAAGCGAGATCGAGTTGTTCAACGATGGTGCGCGCCGCCGCCAGCACTGGCCTGACATCTGGGAGATGATCAGCCCCTGGTTCATGTCCCACGGCAAGGAAGAAATCTACCGCCTCTGCCAGGAAAACGATATCCCGTCTGGCGCCGTCTATGCCATTGATGAGACCCTTAAGGACAAGCAGTTCCTCTTCCGTAACGCCTTCCCAGAGGCTACGCATCCTTCCTTCGGCTCGGTCCCATACCTCCGCCCCCCGTACGACCTCGCTGGCGAATCCTGGCAGCGTCCTCTCTTCGCCCCCAGGCTCGGCCAGCACACAAATACAGTCCTGGGGAAGCGCCTTGGCATCCCCAAAGCTCATCTGAATACCTTTCGCCGGAAAGGGGTTCTGTGAAGACGCACCCCCTTTTGCCGCTCAAGAACGTCCGCGTCATTGAGCTTGGCGCGGCCATCGCCTCCCCCTATCAGACCAGCATGTACGCCGATATGGGCGCCGAAGTGATCAAGATGGAGACGGAGAAGCGCCCGGACAACATCCGCTACACCAATCCCTGGGTTGGGGAAAAGCGCGATCTGGATGCGAGTTACTACTTCAACAAGCTGAACCGGAACAAGCTCGGCCTCCTTCTTGATCTCCGCAAAGAGGAAGCCAAGGGCATCTTCAAGCAGATCGTCTCCGTCACCGATATCGTTGTCGAAAACTTCGCCGCAGGCACTATGGATAGCCTGGGCCTGGGCTATAACGAGCTTCGCAAGTACCGCCCCGATCTCATTATGATCTCCCTCTCCGGCTTTGGCGCCACCGGCCCGGACAGGAGCTTCGTCGCCTACGGCCCCGTGTTGGAGGGCGTCGGCGGCATCATGAACCTCAACGGCTGGAAGGACGGCCCTCCCGAGATTTGCCCCTTCTCCTACACGGACTACGTCTCGGCCCTGTATGCCTCCCAATTGGTCATGTCCGCCCTCTATCGGAGGCGCATCACAGGCCAGGGCCTTCACGCCGATATCTCGGAAGCCCAGGTTGCCACGAACGCCATCCCTGCCACCTTTTATGATGGCGCCGTCAACGGCCGGATGTGGTCTCGCAATGGCAGCCGGACCCTGCACCATGCCATCCATGAGTTCTTCCCCTGCAAGGGGAACGATGATTGGATCGCCATCAGTATCCGTGATGAAGCCGAATGGCAGGCCTTCTGCAAGGCGACGGGTGATGCGGAGTGGACCCGAAGGCCCGAGTTCGCGACTGAGGCAAGCCGACTCCAGCGTCAAGATGAGCTTGAGCGCCTTGTAGGGCAGTGGACCGCCACCATCACCCGCGATGAGGCCTTTGCCCTCCTTCAGCGTCACGGAGTCTCTGCTGGCCCGATGTACTCCATCAAGGAAGTAACTGAGGGCAAACACACTATCGCTCGCAAGACCTACCTTCCCGATCCTCATCCCATCACCAAGGACCGTCGCATCGCCGCCTCCACGATCCGCCTTGCTGGCGCACCCCGCGAGATCTTTCGCCCTGCCCCGCTCTGGGGCCAGCATAACCCCTATGTCTCTTTGGAACTTCTGGGGTTTGCCCCGGCTGAAGCCGAGCGTCTCAAGGCCAGCGGCGTCTTCTCTTAGCTTCTTCTTTGTTCTTCTGCAGGCTGTAAGCACCCTCGCTCGTCACGTTTGCCCTTTCTCACCGTTTTCTCATGCCCTTGTTACCTACTTCCAAACAAAGTGGTACGGCTTCTCTCCAGAAGCGTGAATCTGGCGGATAATTAATTCCTATCCCACAAGGGCCTTTGGCGTTTCTCCTAGTGCGAGGCAAGCAAAACAGCGCAAAAAGGGAGAAGCCAAATGAAAATTTGGAAGAGGTTGGCGTTGGTAGCGGTTCCGAGCGTTCTGCTCGTCGGCTCTATCCTACCTGCCGTCACACATGCCGAAGACATAATGAGTCAACAGCAGGCCCAAGAGATGCTCTCAAACTATGGGGAGGAGGGCTTGCGGAACATGGGCCTAAGCCTCGAGCAACTTGCCCAGCTCAAACTCATCGCAAGCGGCGCGATGGCCCAGCCCGTCCTCTCGGAGACACTCTCGCCCGCATCTCAGCCGGAAGTCTCCACTGTAGACCCGGAGACCGCCAAGAACATTCTGGCTAACTTTGGCGTTGATGGCCTTTTAGGGATGGGCCTTACAATCGCCCAGGTAACCCATATTCAAGTCGCCGCTGGTGTCAGCTAGGCTTAAGATTAAGAGCGCTTGCCCCTCCAGGTTACTCCTGGAGGGGCAAGCGCTCTACCCCGCAAACAGCGCGATGGTGGTCAGCGGATAGTCCGCATTCGCAGACCAAAGCAGCAGCGTATAGACCCCCGGCTGTGTGATACGAGATGCGATATTTGCCGAGATCTGGAAGCTCGTGCCCGTCCCCGTCCATGATTCAGCGACGCTGACATACGTCGGCAGGCTGGGATAGAACGAGCCTGGCGGAGCCGGTAGGATTACCTGGATCGCCGGACGGGTGCTTGTCCCAACCGAATATGAGTGCGGCTGCGCCAAAAGCTGTGCATGGGTATAGGCCCGAGGCGTCGGGTCGTAGTAGATGTCTACTGAGCGTAGTGCTCCCAGCATCGCGTCTACCGTTCCGCCGAGTGTCAGCACCCCGTTCGCCAGTATGGGCGCATGGGTGAAGGTCACATAGTTCTCTTCGAAGTGCTGGATGAGCGCCAGTCGCGTCTGCGTGAAGGCGATGCCGATATTCACCACCTGGTGCTGCGGTTCTAGTATCTGGTCCCGGTGCCCCCAGTTGGAATCGGCGTCGTCATACATCATGGCGTACTGCAGCTGCGCCAGCCGCTCCCGCGGCACGATGGGCGCATAGAGCCTCGTATCGTTCGGGTCCTCCGTCCCCGCATAGGCCGCGTTCTCGCCCATGGCCCCTAGGCCGCCTGCCAGGCTGTAGCGCATGTAGGGCTTCATCCCTCCGCTATCCACATGCCCGATGTAGAAATTGTTCAGCATATCCTCCGCATGCTGCTGCGCCGCCGCGTTCATTCCCAGCCGCACGGGCGGCCTTCCGAACTTTGCCCTGTCTGCGTTGATCAGGTCCAGCATGTAGACCCGCAGTTGCGCGATCTCAGGAGTGCCGCTCTGTGTGGGCGTTGGTGGGCGCGTGGGGCCTGGCGGTAGGCCCTGGGTAGGCGTTGCAACAGGAGTGGCCGCCGATGTCCTGGTCGCTGTAGGCGCGAGCGTGGGCCTTGCGGTATCTGTCGGTAGAACGACTGCCGTCGGCGGAGACGTGGCTGTAGGGGCGATCGTCGGTGGCCTTGTCGGTGTTGGCGCGCTTGTGGGCGTTGCCGCTAATGGCGAGGGGACAGCCGTCGCTTCCAACGTCGCCGTCGGTGCGCTTTCTCTTGTGGCGGTAGGCTGTGGCGGCTCTTCATCCCCTGAGGAAATGCAAGCTGCCAGCATGAAAATACCGACGATGCTAGCGAAGAGGAACTTGGAAAATTTGTGAGTAGGCATAGGCTTCCATTGTCACACAAAAAGAAACGGGCCCGGTATGGACCCGGGCCCGTTTTGTTTCAACTCACTGGTAGCGGGGACAGGACTCGAACCTGTGACCTTCGGGTTATGAGCCCGACGAGCTGCCACTGCTCCACCCCGCGTCGAGTGAAGAACGGAAAAGAGAACGATTAGCCGAAATTGCTTCTCACCAGACCTTAATGTAGGTCAAGCCCTCGACCGATTAGTACGGCTTAGCTGAAGACATTGCTGTCCTTACACCTGCCGCCTATCAACCAGGTAGTCTTCCTGGGGTCTTACTTGGATTGCTCCAACTGGAGATCTCATCTTGGGGGGGGCTTCGTGCTTAGATGCTTTCAGCGCTTATCCCTTCTCAACAATGGCTACCCAGCTATGCCCTTGGCAGGACAGCTGGAACACCAGAGGTTGATCCCTCTCGGTCCTCTCGTACTAGAGAGAGCTCCCCTCAAATCTCCTGCGCCCATAGAGGATAGAGACCGAACTGTCTCACGACGTTCTGAACCCAGCTCGCGTACCGCTTTAACCGGCGAACAGCCGGACCCTTGGGACCGCCTGCAGCCCCAGGATGCGACGAGCCGACATCGAGGTGCCAAACCGTGCCGTCGATGTGAACTCTTGGGCACGATCAGCCTGTTATCCCCGGAGTAGCTTTTATCCGTTAAGCCACGGCCCTACCACGAGGAGCCGTAGGATCACTTTGCCCTGCTTTCGCATCTGCTCGACTTGTAGGTCTCGCAGTCAAGCTCCCTTATGCCAATGCACTCGACGGGCGATTACCATCCGCCCTGAGGGAACCTTTGGGCGCCTCCGTTACTTTTTGGGAGGCGGCCGCCCCAGCCAAACTGCCCACCAGGCACTGTTTTCGCTCTAGATCATAGAGCAAGGTAGACCCAAAACAACCGAAGAGTGGTATTTCACCGTTGGCTCACCTCCACCCGCAAGTGAAGGTTCGCAGCCTCCCACCTATCCTACGCAGCAGTCGTTTCGAATCAATGCCAAGTTACAGTAAAGCTTCACGGGGTCTTTTTGTCCATCTACGGGTAACCCGCATCTTCACGGGTACTTCAATTTCGCCGAGTCCCTCGTTGAGACAGCGCTCAAGTCGTTGCGCGATTCATGCGGGTCGGAACTTACCCGACAAGGGGTTTCGCTACCTTAGGACCGTTATAGTTACGGCCGCCGTTCATCGGGGCTTCAGTTCAGGGCATACACCCCTCACCTTAACCTTCCGACACTGGGCACGCGTCAGCCCGTATACCTCAGCTTACGCTTTGGCACAGACCTGTGTTTTAGCTAAACAGTCGCCCGAGCCGATTACCTGCGGCCCTGCCGCGCTACGGAGGCATGCTCCTTCACACAGCGGGGCCCCCCTTTTCCCGAAGTTACGGGGTAATTTTGCCTAGTTCCTTAACGAGGGTTCTCTCGTCCACCTTATCTGCTTTCAGATCATCTACCAGTGTCGGATTTCGGTACGGTCGCCTCTGACTCTAGCCGCGAGGCTTTTCTCGGCAGCATGGACTCAGCAAACTGGTCCTGGGCGAACCCAAGACTATCCCCTCTCCTCAGGTGGTAGCGCCGGCCGTGGTTTTGCCTGCGGCCGACTCTCCTACGATCGGGGGCGCACCATGTCCAGTGGGTGCGTTCTGCCTATCCTTCTGCTCTCCCTCTCGGCATCGAACGAATCAAAGGCGGGGCAGGAATATTGACCTGCTGTCCATCGTCTACGCCTGACGGCCTCGACTTAGGTCCGCCTAACCCTACGCCGATTGACGTTGCGTAGGAAACCTTAGATTTCCGGTGTCCTGGGTTTTCACCAGGATTCACGCTACTCATGCCAGCATTCTCACTTCCCAGCACTCCACCAGCCCTCACGAGCTGACTTCGACGCGCTGGGAACGCTCCCTTACCGATGCACCGGTTTCCCGATGCATCCCATAGTTTCGGCGAATGGCTTGAGCCCCGAGTCATTGTCGGCGCAGATTCCCTCGACCAGTGAGCTATTACGCACTCTTTAAATGATGGCTGCTTCTAAGCCAACATCCTGGCTGTCTGAGCGAATCCACATCCTTTTCCACTAAGCCATTACTTTGGGGCCTTAACTGATGATCTGGGCTGTTACCCTCATGACAATGGAGCTTATCCCCCACTGTCTCACTGCCAAGCTTCCACTGCGGGCATTCGTGGTTTGATTGGGTTTAGTAATCTTACGACCCCTAGCCCATTCAGAGCCCTACCTCCCGCAGTTACTGCTTGACGCTGTACCCTAATACATTTCAGGGAGAACCAGCTATCTCCGTGTTCGATTGGCATTTCACCTCTACCCACAACTCATCCCAGACATTTGCACGTGTCATAGGTTCGGGCCTCCACGAGGTTTTACCCTCGCTTCACCCTGGCCATGGGTAGCTCACACGGTTTCGGGTCTACTACATGCGACTGATCGCCCATTTAGGACTCGCTTTCGCTACGGCTCCAGGACTCCAGTCCCTTAACCTCGCCACATGCAGTAACTCGCTGGCTCATTCTTCAATAGGCACGCCATCAGTCCGATAAATCGGACCTATGACCGCTTGTAAGCCGACGGTTTCAGATCTATTTCACTCCCCTCCCGGGGTGTTTTTCACCTTTCCCTCACGGTACTGGTTCACTATCGGTCGCCAAGAGTATTTAGCCTTGGTACGTGGGCGCACCAGATTCCCACCAGGCACCACGGATACCCAGTGGTACTCAAGAAACCGGCCAGAGTCCGCTCCCTTTCGCCTACGGGACAATCACCCTCTGCGGTCGCCCGTTCCAGAGCGTTCGGCTAGGGATTGGATTGATAACTCTGCTGCAGGCCTGGGACCTGCGTGCCGTTCTTACAACCCCCGAAAGATATAGGACCCAGTCCACTGAATCCTTCGGGTTTAGGCTCTTCCGCGTTCGCTCGCCACTACTGACGGAATAGTTTTCTGTTCCTCGCGGTACTAAGATGTTTCAGTTCCCGCACTTACCTCTCTCACGCCTATGGATTCAGCGTGGAGTCGCCGACGTTCAGTCGGCGGGGTTGCCCCATTCGGAGACCCCCGGCTTAGCCCGTTAGACGGCTCACCGGGGCTTTTCGCAGTCTTACCGCGTCCTTCTTCGGCTCTTGGCGCCAAGGCATCCACCGTCGGCCCTTAGTAGCTTGACCTACATTAAGGTTTGACGAGAAGCTTCGGCGTCGAAGACTCTTCAGTCTTCGATCGTCACGTTCTCTCTACTCGCTCTTCACTTGTCAATGTGCGCGCCGCCGGGTCTTTCCCCTGCGGCTCCGGGAGCCTTGCGACTCCCTCGAAGATACTGAACTACGGTCAGTGCCTTCGAGGATTTCGAGACTGCCCGTTTTTTGGGCATAACAAAAGCGGCTCGATGTTCACCAAGCCGCTTTGCACGCTCAGCGTCATCTACCGGAGTTTTGCTATGTGAGTCCCAGCACCAACGTCTCGTTCGCTCCTTCCGTCGGCGGTGCAGCCTAACGGGTCGGACAAAGGGAAAGTATAGGTTGCTCTGAAGAAAGTGTCAAGCGTCGCCCTTCAGTTCCCCTTCTGGGACTCCCTCCCAGTGCCTCCGCACCCTCTGCCTTGCCTCTCACCTCGCCAAGTCAGCCCTCTTTCCCGCACCGTCCCCATCTCATCTGCTCATGGGGAGAGGTGGCTCCGTTTATCTGAACAGCCGGGCCCTGTGCGATAAGTGGAATCATGCTGCGGTGTTGTGGGTTGCCGCGGGCGCCGGCAACGACCTCGCATAGCGCTCGTCCGGGGTCATCCCGCCGAGACTCGAATGGGGCCGCCGGCTATTGTAGAACACGAAGTACC